>JBDUEG010000202.1:0-5326 GCA_040002575.1 Ginsengibacter sp. | reverse complement strand
TGAAATAAGTGTTGGTGAAGAAGCAAAAGAATTTTTGATCACAGAACCTCAAAACACAATTTTCTCGGCAAAAAGATTGATGGGCAAATCATATAACGATCTTAAGGAACACAATTCTTTTTTTACATATAAAATTATTGATGACAATACAGAGAGCCTGGTAAAAGTGCAGGTGGGAAACAAGTTTTATTCTCCCGTCGAACTTTCTTCTTTCATTTTAAAAGAATTAAAACACAGGGCTGAGCATATACTAAAAACTCCGGTAAATAAAGCTGTCATAACAGTGCCTGCTTATTTTAATGATGCACAAAGACAAGCCACAAGAGACGCGGGTAAACTTGCCGGGCTCGATGTCCTTCGGATCATAAACGAACCAACGGCAGCAAGCCTTGCTTATGGAATTGGACTTGATAAAGCGGAAGTAAAAACTATAGCAGTTTATGATCTTGGCGGAGGAACGTTTGACATCTCTATATTGAAAATAAACGATGGTGTCTTCGATGTGCTTTCTACAAATGGAGACACCTATCTTGGTGGCGACGATTTCGATATTGCTATCGTAAAATTTTGGATACAACAGGCTGGGTTAGCCGAAATAGATATTCAGAAAGATAAAGAGCTTTCGCAAGTGTTCAGGCTTAAGGCTGAAGAAGCAAAAAAATATCTTTCTTCTAATGAAACATTTTCAACAACGATTAACGATAGAAGATTAGAAATTTCTAATAGCGAATTCGAATCTTTGATTAAGCCGATGGTAGATAAAACAATTGCTTCCTGTAGAAATGCTTTAAAAGATGCGAATCTTTCCGTTCAGGATATCCAGGACGTTGTGATGGTAGGAGGATCTACAAGAGTTCCTTTGGTAATTAAAAGTGTATCTGGTTTTTTTGAGAAAGAAGTAAATAATACCGTGGATCCGGATGAAGTAGTTGCTCTCGGTGCAGCAATACAGGCTGATATTCTAGCAGGAAATAATAAGGATTTCTTATTGCTCGACATCACGCCTCTTTCCCTGGGAATTGAAACACGCGGTGGCCTGATGGATGTATTGATACCGAGAAATTCAAAAATTCCCTCGACTGCTTCCCGCCAATACACAACACAGGTGAATGGCCAGAGCGGAATGAAAATAGCCGTGTACCAGGGAGAAAGAGATTTGGTAAGTGATAATAGAAAGCTTGCAGAATTCAACCTTACATCGATTCCTGGTATGCCCGCAGGATTACCAAAGGTTGAAATCACTTTCCTTATAAATGCAGATGGAATCCTGGTTGTAAAAGCAAAAGAATTAAGGAGCGGTGTGGAGCAAACTATAGAAGTACAACCTCAATATGGATTGACGGATGAAGCCGTGGAAAAAATGTTATTGGAATCTATAACGCATGCAAAAGATGATATTGCTACAAGGGCTTTGCTGGAAGCCAGAACAGAAGGCGAACAGCTTTTAGAGACAACTGAGAAATTCATTCAAAAAAATTCCGGCAATCTTTCACAGGAAGAAATGATACATACTGCCAATGCTATGCAGGCATTGCAACTTGCGCTTACTATGGAAGATAAAGATTTAATTCAGTCGAAGATTGAAGAGTTAAACGACATTTCGCGTCCTTATGCAGAGAGAATTATGGACAATGCAATAAGCTCTGCAATGAAAAATACAAGTGTTTACGATAATTGATTTTTGTGTTGCAAGGCAGGTTTCTCAATGTATATCCAGGATAACAGCGCGAGTATGCAAGAACACACAAGCGATAATAAAAGATTCATAATTACAGATTGACTGAACCCGGACAACTGAAAAAATAATTGTTGCAAAGGGAAGGTATAAATATAGACACCATAGGAAATATCATTTTTGATATTGAAATAAAACAGGCGGGTAAAAGCTATAAAGTAAGTTGTGAGGCTAAAGAATATCACTTCGTCAATCAATATATCAACCGGTATAATTTGTGATATCTTCAGGATCAGCAAAACCCCACTTACCAGGAACAAATAAGTAAAATATTTTTTAGGTATAAATCCTGTTTGCAGAAGGCCTCCAAAGAAGAAAGCACAGGCGAGAAGTAAATTTTTATTATCAGGAAAGAATGGCAGATGCTTATGGAGGATTACTATCACCAGGCAAAAAATAATAAGCACGATAAATAGCGAGATCAATAATCTTCTGTTTCTGAAAACGCCCGCTAATAATATAAACAATAAAAGAGTGTATAGTTCAAGTTCAAGACTGATGGTCCATAGTGAACCATTAAACCCAGCTATCGCAAAACCCGGTTGCTCAAAAACACCCGGCAATCTAAACCTGATTTTAAACCCGGATGAAGTCCATAAATATTTCCAGGTATCCGCCTCGGTATAATATTGTTTAAGACTAAATTTAGTTAAAAGCGGGCCGGCAATAAATACACTTATAAGAACTACAACTATCAAGGCCGGATAAATTCTTAAAATTCTCTTTTTTAAAAATATCAATGGTGACTTTGAATTAGATGCGCTTAAACTAACCAGGTAGCCGCTGGTAAAAAAGAAAATGTATAATCCTATCGTTGAAAGATAAAAGGTTCCATTAGAAAATTTATGAAGGGGTTCCTGTAATGCATTGCCGGTAATCGCGTAAGAATGGGTGACTGCAACCAGCACTGCCGCAAAAATTCGTAGAAAATTAAAATTATTGCGATGATTCATTCTTGAACGAAGTAAGTATAGAACAATAAACAATTACTGAAGTGACTGCAGCCGGCTTACATACTTACCTATCATATCAAACTCGATATTCACTTTCATTCCGGTTTCCAAATATTGTATATTGGTATGTTCGTAGGTATAAGGTATAATTGCAACACTAAATATATTATGTCCAAGATTGAAGGCGGTAAGACTAATTCCATTCAAACCGATTGAACCCTTTTCGATTACCAGCCCTGCGAACTTTTTGTCAAATTCAAAGGTAAATTCATGACTTCCTTCCACGTCTTTAATAGAAATGCATGTAGCAGTACAATCTACATGGCCCTGCACTATATGGCCGTCTATGCGGCCGTTCATTTTCATAGAGCGTTCAAGATTGATTGATTCGCCGTGTTTCCATGTGCCAATGTTTGTTTTTTCGAGGGTTTCCTTTATTGCGGTTACTCTATAAATGTCATTTGAAATATCTTCTATTGTAAGGCAAACACCGTCATGAGACAGGCTTTCATCTACTTTCATTTCTGGAGCGATATCACTTTTTATGAAGAAGGTTTTATTTGTTCCTTCTTCTGTGATGGTTTGTAAAATCCCTGTTGCTTCAATAATTCCCGTAAACATGTAAAGTATTATTACTTTTAAGATTATAGAGTTGTGAATATTCTCAAATTAAAAATTTACTTATCTTCGCATTCCTAAAAAAATAATAAAGGAATAATTTATGTTAATCATTGATTCAAAAGATTGCGAAAATATTGATAAAGCGCTCAAAAAATACAAGAAAAAATTTGAAAAGAGCCGCACATTATTGCAGTTACGTGAACGCCAGGCTTTCACAAAGCCCTCTGTAAAACGTCGTCACGAAGTTTTAAAAGCAGTTTACAAACAGCAAATAGATAGTGGTAAAATAGAAGTTTAGTACAAGCTCCTTATAATATTATACCGGATAGCCAAGGTTGCTTAACTTTATGCTACCGGTTTTTTTATGCCTGCTACTGAAATATATCCCATAGAGGAATTTCTAAATTATATTACCTTCCAAAAGCGGTATTCCCGGAATACCATTATTTCATATCGAAATGACCTCTCTGCCTTTTTCGGTTTTTTAACCCTCGAATATACAGGGATAGGCCTTAGGGAAATATCTCCGGCTATAGTTCGCTCCTGGCTTGCGGATCTCAAAGAAAATAAAGCCTCTTCTAAAACAGTCAATCGTAAAATTTCAGCTCTTAAATCATTTTTCAAGTACCAGCTAAAATTGGAGAATATTACAGTGAGCCCTATGCCTTCCATCAATTCGGTAAAGATCAATAAGCGCTTACCTTCATTTATTGATCAGGGAGATATAGATAAGTTGTTTAAGTACGTTGAATTTGCTGATACATGGGAGGGTAAAACGGATTTGCTTCTCCTTAAAATTTTTTACAATACAGGCATTCGGCTAAGTGAGCTTATTAATTTAAAAGAGTCGCAGGTCGACAAAAGCAACAGCGTAATTAAAGTGGTGGGCAAGGGTAATAAAGAGAGAATTGTTCCCGTCAACAACCAAATACTTACTGAAATTGATGCTTACCTAAGTGCAAAAAAAGCATTATTGGATAAGCCTTCTTCTGATTTTGTGCTCGTTAGTAAGAAAGGGAAAAAACTTTATGCTAAATATGTGTATAGAGCTGTACATAAGTATATTGGTATAGTATCCACCAATGAAAGGAAAAGCCCACACGTATTACGCCACAGTTTTGCAACACATCTCACAAACAACGGGGCAAACATAAATGCGGTTAAAGAGCTGCTGGGCCATTCCAGCCTGGCATCAACACAAATATATACTCATAATTCTATTGAGAAACTAAAGGATATCCATAAATTATCTCATCCCAAATCATGATTTAATGGCGAAATTATTTTGAAAAATGCGTTATGAAATGTAATTTCAATTACTCACTATTTAACGCTTACTGTAAACCGAAAAAAGCCGATGCTTTTTGATTTTTTACCTCTATCATTATTGTTCACTGCTAAAAAATTATTATTACGATGAACGTAAACATTCAAGCGCTGCATTTCGAAGCAGACTCAAAATTGGTATCCTATGTTGAAAAGAAACTTTCTAAACTTTCACAATTTCAGGAGCGAATAACAAAGGTGGATGTCTTCCTGAAACTTGATAATGTCGTGCATAATATTAAAGATAAGGTTGCTGAGATTAGAGTTCATATTCCCCGCCACGACTTTTTCGTAAAACATTCTTCAAAATCTTTTGAGGAGAGTTTTGACTTTGCTCTTGATTCTGTTATTACTCAAATAAAAAGAAAGAAAGAAAAATTAACGACCTGATTATTCTTTAAATAACATCACTGATTTAGCGAGATCTTTTTAGAATCGGGAAGAGTAGGTCAAAACATTTGTTTGTTCTACAACCTTTAATGGCGTGATTTCACAGATATTATTTGGCCATCATTTTAAGGTGTAAATATTCTTTTCAAAATTTTTCCGTTAAACATTTTCCATTACCTTTGCCTTCCCAAAAAATAACCTCCAGAGGTATGTTTCAAGGGAAGTTCATTGCAAGACTGTATTTGTGGCAAATTGCCAGTGTAGCTCAGTTGGCCAGAGCAGCTGATTTGTAATCAGCTGG
>JBDUEG010000201.1:0-5420 GCA_040002575.1 Ginsengibacter sp. | reverse complement strand
CATCAAAGAAGTAGGTTCTTCTTTTACCGGCCCTGATGCGCTGGCTGTAAACACTCTCCATCTTTTTGTCATTATTTTCGTACGCCACTTTAGTAATTTTTTTAGTTATCTGATTCTCAACCGGGGCAAAGATAAAATTGTTTTTCAATTGGCAAAATAAATGGAGTAGTTCAAATTTAACCTTAACAGTATCCCGTTTTAAGAATAGTTCATTACAGAATACCTGTTTCATACTTTCTTTCCTGCCTTTGCTGATTAATGTACATTTCAGCATACAAACCGCCCTCCGTAAGCAGCTCCGTATGTGTGCCACTTTCAGCTATAGCGCCGTCTTTTAATACAATAATCTTATCAAAGTTAAAAAGAGAAAAAATTCTGTGTGTTATTATTATCGCTGTCTTTTTATGGAGGAAGTTATAAAGGTTGGATATAATTTCATTTTCAGTCTTTGCATCCACTGCGCTCAGGCAATCATCAAATATCACGATCTCATGATTTTTCATAAGTGCTCTTGCGATGGATATACGCTGCTTTTGTCCACCACTAAGCGTGACGCCACGCTCGCCTATAATCGTTTTATAGCCGAGCGGAAACTGCTCTATCTCCTTTGCAACAGCGGCATTTTTCGCAGCTTCTGTCACAGTATTTTCAGAAGCATTTGCGGAGGAGAAACCAATATTTTTTTCAACCGTATCACTAAATAAGAATACATCCTGGGGCACATAACTTATTTGTGAACGGAGCGCATCTAATTCTACCTGGTGAATATCAATTCCGTCATACAATATCTTTCCTTTTTGAGGATCATACATTCGCAGCATAAGCTGTGCGATGGTCGATTTTCCAGCCCCTGTTTTTCCTATAATGGCTATCTTCTCCCCCTTTTTGATATTGAGATTGAAATTCTTGACTGCGTGTATTCCTGTATGCGGATATGTAAAATCTACGTCTCTAAATTCTATGTTTCCTTGTAAAACCTTTTTTTCAGCGCTTGTTTTATTTTGTATAGTTGGCGTTGTGTGCAAAAATTCGTTTATCCTTCTTTGTGAGGTCGCCGCCCGTTGAATCATACTCGCTGTCCACCCAATGGCCATCACCGGAAAAGTAAGCATAAGAATATACATTACGAACTCACCGATAACACCAATATTAATCCTCCCGTCAATTACATAAAAGCCACCAATCATGATAGTTAGTAAGGTGCTTATGCCGATCATTAAACCCATGGAAGGAAAGTAGATGGCTTCTGTTTTCGCCAGGGATATGGCGTTGCTCCTGTACGCTTCGGAGTTATTTTCAAAAAAACCAAGCATTGCTTTTTCCTGTACAAAAGATTTTATTACCCGTATGCCTGAATAAGATTCCTGAGCATTTGTGGTTAGGTCGGAAAGCAATGATTGTATCTTATCACTTTTACGGTTAATGATGTTATTTACATAATAAATGGTGACTGCCAGGATAGGCAAAGGAAACAAAACGTACAGTGTGAGCTCTTTATTTTCATTGAACATGTACCATACTGAAAAACCTATTGTGGCTGCAAGATTGATTAGATACATAACTGCAGGCCCTGTATACATTCGTACCCGGCTTACATCTTCTGAAATACGGCTCATCAGATCCCCTGTATTGTGTGTTTTATAAAAATTTGTATCGAGGTGCTGGTAGTGATTAAAGATTTCATTTTTTTGTTCGTATTCAATATGACGGCTCATTACAATAATCGTCTGCCTCATAAGAAACATAAAAAATCCACTGATAATGGCAAGCGCCAAAAGAATGATGCCCGAATACAGTATTTTGATCCTGAATGAAGCGTTCCGGTTATTAAGTTTGTTAATAAAAAGACTTTTTACAATGGGATCGTAGTTCTCTGCAATTTTATTCCCGGCAGTAGCCTTTTCCTGGTTCAGGCTTGTCTCCACTGTATTTAAAACATACTTCGTTACCTGGGGCGCTAATATTCTGAAATAATTGGATAATACAATAAAGACCATCCCGAGAAGGAACAGCCATCTATATTTCCAGAAATATTTATTGATTGAAAAAAGATGCTTCATAAAATGTAAAGATAGAACCCTTCCCGGTTAATCGTTGTGCTGTTGAAAGTCTATACTAAAGCCTTCCCTGAAGGGAAGGAGTCGCAATCTTTTTTCAGAACGCAGGAGTTAATTCCATTTAACAATATCTATTGAGTAAAAAAGATACTTCTTAAAATGTAAAGACAGAACCCGTAAAGATTAATAGTTGTGCTATTGAAAGTCTATACTAAAGCCTTCCCTTAGAATGGAGTTGCAATCTCTGTTAAGAATGCAGGAGTTAAACTCCATTTAACAATATCTATTGAGTAAAAAAGATGCTTCATAAAATGTAAAGATAGAACCCTTCCCGGTTAATCGTTGTGCTGTTGAAAGTCTATACTAAAGCCTTCCCTGAAGGGAAGGAGTCGCAATCTTTTTTCAGAACGCAGGAGTTAATTCCATTTAACAATATCTATTGAGTAAAAAAGATACTTCTTAAAATGTAAAGACAGAACCCGTAAAGATTAATAGTTGTGCTATTGAAAGTCTATACTAAAGCCTTCCCTTAGAATGGAGTTGCAATCTCTGTTAAGAATGCAGGAGTTAAACTCCATTTAACAATATCTATTGAGTAAAAAAGATGCTTCTTAAAATGTAAAGATAGAACCCGTCAAGATTAATAGTTGTGCTATTGAAAGTCTATACTAAAGCCTTCCCTTAAGGGACGGAGTTGCAATGTTGCTTAAGAACGCAGGAGTTAACGCCATCTTTTTCGCAGATCCCCGATCAGTGTGACAATGTTTTGATCTTAAGTTTGCCTTTAGGTGCCAGCGTTTAAAACTGGTTATAGGTTTTGTCTCCAAGGCATTTTTGGATAATGGCCCGATTTGTCTCCCGGGTCAATAAATTTATATGGCCAATGTGATGAATATCAGATCCGACGAAATCAACTAAATTATTTTTAAAAAGGAATTGCGCGGCTTTTGCAACCGTCTTGCCGTAATGGCCTGTAAGTGAAAGAAGGTTTACCTGCAGCAAAAACCCGAGGTCTTTAAGGCGGTAATAGCTACTGTAATTGTTGTGATAATAGAAATATCTTTCAGGATGCGCCATCAAAGGCTGATAGTCGTTTACATTTATTTCAAAAGATATTTGTTCGAGATTGTTTGGTTGTGTTGCGTAAGAGAGCTCCGTTAAAATATAGTTTTTGCGAAGGGTAAGCAGTGGCTGCTTTGTTCTTAGCAATTCCATAAAATGATCGTCCAGCATGTATTCCGCGGCTGCGGTTATTTCTGTAGAGATACCGTTATCCAGGCATGCCTTTTTCAAGATGTCAAGTGCGGCATTGATTGTTGCAGGAGTGTTGCGGTAAATATCGGCAATAATATGAGGTGTGCAGATAAGGCGGGTAATGCCAGCGTCAAATAAAGCTCTTATAAGTTCAAGGGATGTTTCAATATCCGGAGAACCATCATCAAGTCCTGGCAGGATATGGGAGTGAATGTCCTGCACGAGGTTCGCAAAGTGATAATCAGTAGCGGTCTTAATTCTTTTTGAAAAAATACTCAACCCGGAATTTTTGAATGAGCGTCGGCTTTACGAAAATACGACACAGAAGTAACGATGAGGGCATCCTCTTTATTTTTATTAAGGATTTTTTTGTTAAGCTTTTTGGAGTATTGGGGAATTTTGGAAAGAGGCTTGAGTATAGAGACGATGAACGGAAAAGGAATGTTGTTTTTCTTCATCGCAAGGTAATCTCTTCTATTGGCTCTCAACCTGTGATAAATGTTTCCATTACTAATGCCACCATTGCGCATTTTTACAATCATCTTCGGCAAATACCTGGAAGTAATTTTTATCAGGTATAGATACCGCGCCATAAATTCATAGTAAGCAGCAGTGAAATAATGATTCTCATAAGGACCGTGCTTTTCAATCAGGCTCCTTTTTATATAAAAAGTTGGATGAGCAGGCATCCAACCTATTTTGAACCTTGATCTATTATAAGGAAGCCCTTTCCAATAACGGAATACCTTATTAGTGTTAACGGGGTTAACATATACCAGGTCACCGTATACTGAATCTGTTCCGGTCTCTTTAAAGCATTTCACTATCTGGGAAATGACATCGGCTGAGGCAAACATGTCGTCACTGTTGAGTATGCCTATAATGTCGCCGGATGCCAATGCTATGCCTTTATTAATTGCGTCGTACATGCCACGATCGGGTTCAGATATCCATGCTGAAATATGGCGTTCGTTTCTACGTATGATACCGAGAGTGCCATCAGTGGATTTTCCATCAATTATAATATGCTCTATATCCGGATGATCCTGGCTTCTTACGGAGTCGATACAGTCGATGAGGTACTTTGCAGAATTTAATGTGACGGTTATGATTGATACTTTCATTAAGGTAGATTAAGGCAGATTAGGCTATAAAGAAAACGTTTTTTTTCTATTAATCATAGTGATTTACTAAACTTAACCCTGGGGATTTATTAAGGGGCGGTCTATATTAAATATTAAAATATTTTCCTTGCCTTTAATTTTATGGCCGGGTTTCCCTGGTAGATAGTTAGGGAATCAAGGTGAGAGGTTGCAACAGAGCCTACAGAAAGCACAGAATGTGTTTTGCAAACAACACCTCCGCAAACCGTTGCCTTTCCACCTATCCACACGCCATCCTCTAAAATAATCTTTTTTACAAACAAATCAAATGTCGCTTTTGAATAATCGTGATTTCCTGAAAGCAACATGGCCCCTTGAGACAGGCAAACGTTGTTTCCAATACTCACCTCTGCCAGGTTGTCGATCCAAACGCTTTCTCCAATCCATACATTACTACCTATCCCGAGCATCCATGGATATTTTATATTTACCAAAGGTTTTATCGAAACGTTTTTACCGATTTTGGCACCAAATAATCTTAACAAAAAAACTTTCAAACCGTAAAATGGAAACAGCGATGAATTAAACACCAGCGCATTCGTCCAATACCATAAAAATCTTTTCCATGCGGGCCCTGGCCTGTACCATGAATTATCGTATGATGAAAGATCCACACCCTTTACATTTGGTTCACCAGGTTTCAAAACGTTGAATTGCTAATTTTATTCTGTTTGAAAGAGCGGTCGTAGAGCCAGATCAAAAGAAATATCAAGAGGTAGGCTGCTATTGTAAACCAGGTATGGTGGTCAATACCCAAAGGCATTGGCCATCCTTTGTTTATTGCTACAAGGAACAAGCTGATTCGAATAACATTCACGAGCCACAGTGCCAGCAATCCGCCAATAATCCAAATTACTTTTTTCAAAAACTTTCCGCTGTTAGCTATCACAAAGGCCGTCCAGAAGCTATAAACACCATAGCCAACGCAATCCATAGCGATGAAGAC
>JBDUEG010000200.1:0-5483 GCA_040002575.1 Ginsengibacter sp. | reverse complement strand
GGGATCGTTGAAATATGGGACCATGGAACTTATACAGATTTAGATAATTCCAATGGAACTGCCGCTGCAAAAAAGTTGAAAGCCGGTTTGAAAGCAGGCAATCTAAAGATTCAAATGTTTGGCAAAAAGCTTAAAGGTGAATTTGCATTAGTAAAGTTGAAATCAAATGGAAAAGAAGATAATAGCTGGCTGCTGATTAAGCATAATGATAAGTATGCCGTGGACAGTGAATATAACAGTGAAGATGAAACGCCAAAAACTTCTCCGATAAACAAGTGGCTTTCTGAAAATAAAAATCCGGTTAAAAAAAAAAGTACGTCGCAACCTCGATAACTAAAGGGCGAAAACTCGAGACGTTTATAGAGCCAATGCTGGCCAAAGAAACAGAAGATCCCTTCAATGATAAAGAATGGCTTTTCGAAATAAAGTGGGACGGTTACCGGGCGGTGGCTGAGAAAAATAAAAATCGTATAGCTCTTTATTCAAGAAATGGGATCACATTTGAATTTACCTATCCTATCGTTGTAGAGCAATTAAAAAATATAAAGCAAGATGCCGTTTTGGATGGTGAGATTGTTGTGCTAAATGACAAAGGCCATCCCAGTTTCCAGTTTCTTCAACACTATTCTGAGAATGCAGACCGGCCGATCCAATATCATGTTTTTGATCTTCTTAATTTAAACGGCCACGATACTACCGGACTCACGCTTGTTGAAAGAAAGGAATTACTTAAAGAAATTATTCCTGAAAATGAAGTAATTAAATATTCTGATCACATATTTGAAAATGGAAAATCGTTTTTTAAGGTTTCGACAGATAACGACCTCGAGGGTATTATGGCGAAAAAGATAGATTCAAAATATTACCCGGGGAAACGCACTACAGAATGGCTCAAAATAAAAAATCATAAAACCCAGGAAGCAATTATAGCAGGATATACACAGGGAGGAGGCTCAAGGAAATATTTTGGAGCATTAATTCTTGCTTCATTTATTAACGACACACTCACTTATATAGGCCACACGGGTACAGGTTTCAACCAGAAATCTCTAAAAGAAATGTTTGAAATGCTTCAGCCTCTTGTGCAGGAAGATTCTCCCTTTGATGAAAAAATAAAAACCAATATGCCCGTGACATGGGTAAAGCCTGAACTAATATGCGAGGTAAAATATTCAGAAATTACAAGTGATGGTAAATTGAGGCATCCTGTCTTTCTACATCTTAGGGAAGACAAAAATTTAAATGACATAACTGTTATGAAGCCGGTAAAAAAAACGAATGCTGCGGGTATTGCTACCAAAAAAAAGATCCCCAAAAAGCAAGAAACAAAAAAAGCAATAAAGAATACCGAAGAAAAAACACCCAATGATAAAGTTTTCACTTTTGGGAAATCAAAATTAAAAGTAACAAACTTTGATAAAATTTATTTCCCTGAAGACGAAGTAACCAAGGGAGATGTTATCAACTATTATTTATCAGTTGCTGATTATATTTTACCCTATCTGAAAGGTCGCCCGGAGTCACTGTTGAGAAACCCCAATGGCATTCATAAAAAAGGCTTCTTTCATAAAGATGCAGCCGGCGAGGCCCCTAAATTTGTAAAAAGTCAACAGGTACATTCTGAGTCAAACAACAAGCGTATTGATTATATAGTTTGTGATAACGTTGCCACGCTTACTTATCTTAATAATCTTGGTTGTATAGAAATCAATCCATGGCATTCAACAGTTGAGGCATTAGATAAACCCGATTACCTCATCATAGATATAGATCCATCTGATGAAAATACTTTTGAACAGGTAATTGAAACGGCTAATATAATTAAACAGGTTCTTGACAAGGCGGGAGCTCCTGCATTTTGCAAAACATCAGGTGCATCGGGTATACATATTTATGTGCCTACCGCAAAAAAATATACTTACGAACAAGCAAAGGATTTCACTTACCTGGTTTGCATGTTTGCTAATAATGAATTAAAAGATTTTACAACACTTGAAAGAAATCTTCAAAAGAGAGGAAATAAACATATCTACCTCGACTACCTCCAAAATAGGAAAGGCCAAACTATTTCTTCTGTATATAGTTTAAGGCCAAAGCAGGGAGCCACTGTATCTACACCTTTATTGTGGAAAGAAGTAAAAAGTGGTTTATCGCCTAAACAGTTTACGATACATAATACATTGGAACGTATAAAAAAGACCGGTGATATTTTTAGTGGAGTTTTGGGTAAAGGGATTGATTTAAAAAAATGCATTAAAAATCTTGGCGGCTGAGATAATCTGCTAAGCGCTAAATAAAATTCATAAAGTCATACTGGCTCCCTAATATTTTTTTATCATCAGCTCCTAACCATTTATTCAACACCGTTGCGTAAACATTTTTAAAATCAACTTTATGTTTCAGATCGCCTTCATTTAAATCGTTAAGATCAGGCATAGCATTGATCAATCCTTTTTGCTTTAAACCGCCGCTAATGAAGAACATATTGTTAGCCGTTCCATGATCAGTGCCACCGCTGGCATTTTGTGCAACCCTTCTGCCGAATTCACTAAAGGTCATTACCATCACGTCATCGAAACGATTATTATCTTTTAAGTCTTTTACAAATGCGCCCATAGCATCGTTCAGCTGGGTAAACAATCTCTTCTGCTGATTTTCCTGGTTTACATGCGTATCGAAACTCCCCAGGCTCAGGTAATAAACTTTTGTATTAATATCACTTAGTATTAATGAAGAAATTGTTTTCAGATTCTTCCCTAATTCGGTTGCAGGATATGTCGTGGAAGTGGGATGTACTTTGCTATGCTGAAAAATATAATCTGCACTGCTTAATGTTTCGCTTAAAGTTTTATACAGATAATCAACTGTTTCTTCGCCTTTTTCGTGTGATGCATTGATGTCTTTAAAAAATTTTTCACGGCTGGCATTGTATAATCTTTTAGGATCCTTTACTGCGAGGCCCTTGTTGTTTTCACCTTTTAACGCAAGGCTTAATACATCATCCACTTCGAGGGCCTGGGTTGGTTTACTACAGCCACTGCATTGCGCATCAAGATAACGGCCAAGCCAGCCCGTGTAAAGATAATTATCACTATCACTGGCACTTTGCCAGATATCCATGCTCCTGAAATGTGAACGATCAGGATTGGGATACCCTACACTGTTAATAATACCGAGGCTTCCGTCGTCAAAAAAACTTTTGAAAGATTGTAGTGCCGGATTAATACCCACCTCATCTGTAAGAGCTAATGCTTTATCCTTTTCAATTCCAAGCTTTGGCCTTGATTTATAGTAAATATCATTTCTAACTGGTATCACTGTATTAAGCCCGTCGTTACCTCCGCTAAGCTGTAACACAACGAGCACTTTATTACCCGGCGGCACTAAAGATTTTCCATCAAAAGCCTTTAGAAATCTGGGCATCATCATAGATGCAGTTGCCAGCGAACCTATTTGTAAAAATTCTTTACGTTTGAATAGCATATTAAATAGCCCCATCCCTTCCCTTCTCCGCGCGGCGGAAAGGAAATTATTTAGGGGTGATTTTAGAGTTTTAAATAATTTTTATTTTTTAACACAATTGATATTCGGGTGTACTCATTAGTTCTACAATAGTTGTTTTAATAAATGCATCTCTTGCCTGCTTGTCAATATAATTATTTAGTATAGCAGGATTGATCCTGCTTTTTGTCTGGAGAACTACATCTGTGATTTTTTGTAAAAGATTTTCTTTTGTAGTTGTTGCAAATACTTTGGTTACGGCATCCCAATCCACTGTTACATTTAATTGTCTTGCCTTTGTATCTGTATCAACACCTTCTTTGCCCATCATAGTATCATCATCATCTTTGGGCCTCATTGCAAAATCATCCGCATTGGTTAAAATTTGAGGTATTCTTAATCGCAACATCAATGCGCTGCTGTCTATCCAATTCTTTCCTCCGGGCCAGCCTGCAACATTTGGAGGGTAAAATAGTATTTGACCAAGTGTTCTTTGAAATAACAATTGTGCTTCCGGTTGTGCAAGCTCCATTGGGATTAGCCTTCTTATGCCCACCAGTAATTCTATCGGAGATTTGATGCGGCTACCAATATTTTTATCATCGTAAAACCAGTCAGCTGTAAATATATCTGACAATAACTTTTTAATATCATACCCACTTTCATAAAACCGGGTTGAAAGCATTTCAATATGAGATTCGTCAGGGATTTCATTTACAAAAAACCTGTACATCTTTGCCGTGATATGTTTTGCCGTTTGTTTTTGTTCAAGTAGTATATCAATAATATCATCACCGTTATAGTTACCTGTCTTACCAAGAAAAGTTTTTTTACCTGTGTCATGCACGAAAGGCCTGTCAACAAATTCTCCTTTCAAATTAAACCCCCAGCCGGTAAAAGCTCTTGCTCCTTCTTTTATATCATTTTCACTATAGCTGCCGCGGCCCATCGTAAAAAGCTCCATTACCTCTCTCGCAAAGTTTTCATTTGGATGTTGTTTTTTATTCTGCTGATTATTAAGAAATGAAAGCATAGCCGGGCTCTTACTCACTTCCCTTAAGAGATCTCCAAAGTTTCCCAGTGCATTTTCACGAATAACATTTAAAAGTTGTTGTTGAAAAAAAATATTAATAACCCTGCAGGCAAAATGGCCATGCCAGAAAAGACTCATCTTTTCTCTTAGCTGAGCTTCACTGTTTATCATTTGGTTTAGCCATATAAGGTTTAGGCTTTTAAGATCTTGAACAGATTGTTTGCGCAGCATCTTCTTCTCATCCTTACTAAGTTTCTCCATTGTGCCAAGATCCTGAACACCTTTTACCAATCCGTCAAAAGAGTTTCTTGCAATATTTAATTCGCCAGGTTTTTTAGACGATGTCTTTAGAAGAAGTTGGTACAAGTCCTTTTGAGAAACCTCTTCAAGTTCATTTACATTTTCAGCCATAGGACCGAAGGCTGCCCTCCATAACAAATGCTGATTTTTTAATTGATTTGATACTGCCATTTTTAATACTTAAACACTGAAAATTTATGCGGACTACGCCTGGAAGAATCGAAACGCTGAATAAGACTTGAAAAATTAATGCTGGTTTAATAGCTTTTTCTTACTCCCTTCAAAACTAATAACACTTCTGAAAGTTATGGCCGCAGAAAATTATTTTAACGTCAATTTAAAATCATCGCAGGTTAATGAGATAGAATAGAAATAAGAAAGATTCTTGGTCAATTAAAAGATCAATAAATTTTATTAGTGCCGAAATAGGAATGCAAAGTTTTGGGTAAATTAATTCCATTCTCTTCCTGGTTATTTTCAAGCAACGCTGCCACAATTCTTGGCAATGCCAATGAAGATCCATTCAATGTATGTGTCAACTGGGTTTTACCCTGAGTATTCTTGAAACGTATTTTCATTCTGTTGCTCTGAAATGTTTCAAAATTACTTACAGAGCTTACTTCGAGCCACTTTTGCTGTGCGGCGCTGT
>JBDUEG010000199.1:0-5491 GCA_040002575.1 Ginsengibacter sp. | reverse complement strand
GAAAAATAAAGGAATGGTTTGTAAAATTTGAAATGGAAAGCTGGTGGAACAAAAAAGTGGATGACCTCAGTAAAGGAATGAGCCAGAAGCTACAATTTGTTATCACCGTTTTACACGAGCCACAATTGCTTATTCTCGACGAACCATTCAGCGGATTAGATCCTGTAAATAGTAACCTGATAAAAGACGAAATTTTTAAACTTGCTAAGAAAGGCACGACCATAATTTTCAGCACACACAGAATGGAGCAGGTAGAAGAAATATGTGATGAAATAATACTTGTGAACAAGGGAAAGAAAATTCTTGACGGAAGCGTAAAACAGGTAAAGCAGGATAGTAAAGAAAATATCTTCAGGATCGGGTTTGATCAGCTACCAGAACGTTTTGAAAGTAATGTCTTTGACATAGTTAATAAAAATGACAGTTTCCTTACTGTGAAAATAAATGAAGGTTACAATCCGGCAGCCGTGCTAAGAGAATTTTTAGAGCACCGGTCAAGTGTGATATCATTTAATGAAATTCTGCCGAGCCTTAACGATATTTTTATTAAAAAAGTAGAGGACACAAAGTTGGCGAGGCAATTTGAAAAAATATGTTCTAATGTACGATTTACGATGTGTGATGTACGATGTTAGAAGAATTGGCGCACATAAGACACTTGCACCATTTTAAAAAATTACTAACAACAACTTGACATGAATAAAATTTGGCTGGTTATTAAAAGAGAATACTTAACAAGGGTAAGAAATAAAACATTTATCCTTTCAACGATTTTACTCCCTTTATTTTTTATAGGTTTCATTTTTGCGTCTGCCTATTTTTCAATAAAAAGCGTTGATAAACAAAAAATAGCGGTACAGGATGAAAATGGTATTTTCAAAAGCAGCTTTCAAAGCGATAAGGTTATTACCTATGAATTTCCAACGGATGTAACCAGCAAAAACTTTAAAGAAAAGGGTTATACAGCCTATCTTAATATTCCTGCAAATTATGATTCAAAACATGATTCTATCTCCCTTGTTTCAGACAAGCAGTTGGGTATAGAAGCCGAGGAAAAAGTAAAAGATCAGCTAAACAATGCTATCCGCAACAAAGCTTTCCTTCAAAATAATATTGATAAAAAAGTACTGGATTCAATAAATGATATAGACGAAGAAAGCCTGTATAAATTTAGCCCGGTGATAAAGCAAGGTGATAAAACTGCGCAATCAAATTCAGGGCTTTCTTATGGCATCGGTTTCGGAAGTGGGATATTGATATATATGACACTATTTATTTATGGTGCCGCTGTAATGCGTGGGGTTATGGAAGAAAAAATGAACCGCATTGCAGAGGTCATTATCAGTTCCGTAAAGCCATTCCAGCTAATGATGGGAAAAATTTTGGGTATCGCTGCAGTTGGCCTTACTCAATTATGTATTTGGATTGTCTTGATTGTTGGTTTATCAACGATAGCATCCTCGTTTCTTTCGCATGATGCATTGCTGCATGCTCAAAATATGAATACCTCAATGGGACCTGGCGGCAATTCAGCTGCAATGAAATTTCTTACAACGAAGAATACCATTCTTGGTGCAAACTGGGCATTAATAATTCCCTGCTTTCTTTTTTATTTTATCGGGGGCTACCTTTTCTATGCTTCGCTATTTGCTGCTGTTGGTAGCGTAGTGAATGAAGATCCACAGGAAGCTCAGTCATTAATGCTGCCTATAACAATGCCTATAATTTTATCATTCATTATAATGACAACTGCTGCCGGCAAGCCGGACGCACCTCTGTCAGTTTGGGGAAGTATAATTCCTTTTTCCTCTCCTATTGTAATGATGGCGAGAATTCCCTCCAATAGTGTGCCTGCATGGCAGATTGCTGTATCAATGCTTTCACTTGTTGCTGGATTTGTATTGACAACTATGCTTGCTGCAAAAATTTACCGGACAGGGATATTACTTTATGGAAAGAAGGTGACTTTCAGAGAGATGGGAAGATGGTTGTTTAGAAAATCATGAGGCGGTCGTGGCTGCCGAAGGATTTTTTACATTGCCCAGGCCAAAGAGTGATTTGTTGACTTCCGATTTGGTGTACTTCAAAAGAATACCAATTACCAATAAGCCACTTATAAAAATAGCTCCCCCGAAAAAACCAATAATTCCAAAAAGAGTTGCTGATTTGTTCTTTACATCGTATGGAGGTTCAGGCTTATCCAGAACTTTAATAAGAGGGGTAGCCTTTTGTAATTTATAAGCAGCATTTTGCTGGTTAGCGACAGCCTGGGCATATTGCTGACGGATCATCTGTTTATCTGCCAACAAGTTTTCAGTTGGCACCCTGTATTCGAGTTTACTTGTATTTGTAAATAAAGTTCTTTTGTCGATGGCAATAAGCTTTTGGTCTTTTGCATTCATGATTGACCTGAGCGAATCAACTTTACTCGTGGCAAATTGGAAGTCCCGGCTCGCTTTCTCTCTTTTGAGATCAATATAGAAAAGGGAAATTTTGTTTATAAAACCATAGCTAATTGTTCTTACCAGTTCCGGGCTGCGCCCCGTATAAGAAAGCACGAGTGTATTATTTTTATTGATGGAAGCATTAAGTCCTTCTTTTAATTGATCGCCGGCCCAGGTGATAAGTTCATTTTCGTTAGCGGGTTTTGCTACTTTATCTTCAAGAAAGCTTCGATGATTATTGATGTCATCTACGAGTAACTCAGCAATGGTTTTATTTCCGTTTGAAGAATCGCGAATAGATGCAACTTCTTCCCTGGTTGTGCGGCTCTGCGCCAGCTCGATGATATTTACTGAAGCATCGTCGCCGCTAAAACTTTTAGAGCCTTCTGTTCCTAATAAGGCGCTGAGCGTTGATGATGTTGCATTGTTATCATTGGAACTTGATAAAGGGAACACCGACGACTTTGAAGTGTAGGTGACAGGTTTTTGCGCGGCATATAAAAAAAGTGCGGTTGCGCCAAGCATGCCTGCAATAAAAATTACAATCTTAAATTTTTTTAACCTTTGAAATATGGATGTGGTTAACTCCTGCGTACTCATAATTAAATTTATAATCTTGTAAGGATAAAGGCTATCGCTATCGGAATGGACGTTACAAATAACTGGCCCACAAAATTTCCTAAATTTTTTCCTACCGGCTTTGCAGGCACTATTACTACACTCCCTTGCCTGACTTTAGGGTAAAAATGAAAGAATCCAAAATTGTGCGTACGCTCACTCCTGCCATTGGCATAGGTCACATAAATCCGCTTACGCCACGGCCTCTCCCCGAAGCCTCCCGCTTTATTTATATAATAGCCCAGCTTGGTATGCTCTTCATCAAAATAAATTTTTAGTAAAGGAGTTTGCACTTCGCCCTTTACAGTAACAATGGGGTTTGCAGCAGGCACGTAAATGAGATCACCTTCCTGTAGCACCATATCATATTTGGAATTTTTATTTTGTAAGGCTTTTGCAAGATCAATACTAATAGGTTCCGATGGATCAAAAAGAACACTATCAATTATTCTACCACCTGTATCTTTTATATACCTGGTATGATTTATACTTTGTAAAGGATTTTGTCTCATCACTGTGTCACGTATCCGGTACAGGGTAGCTCCGGTGGGGTCAGCATTTTCAGTAATTCCTCCGGCCCTTTCTATGAATGATGATAATCGTTCATCTTTTTTAACCTTCGAGTAAGTGCCCTGGTAGACTACTTCGCCTTCTATTTGTATGTTCTGCTGTAAATTAAAAGTTGGATTTTTTCTTACAAAAACCTGGTCATAGGGTTTGAGCTTAATGTTTTCGGTAACTGAATCCAATTCCAGGTTGGGCTTAATTGAGTAGGTACTTATTATGGTCTTCGTAGGCTTTAAGCCTTTTTGTGCTGAATCGATATCTACAATACTGGAAACCTCTATTCTTCCAAACTCCGCAGAAGGCTTTATTCCATTGGCAAAATAGATAAGATCCTTCAAGGTCATGCCTCCAAACTTTTGCAATTTACCTGGCTTTCTTACCTCGCCTTCTATCGATACAAATTGCCTGTCACTAAACTGGTTCCTGTTGAAAACTTCAATAACATCATTTGGCTCTATTGGAATGTTATAAGAGCTGTTGACATTTTTATTAAGGTCTTCAAGGCTTACATCGATTTTATCGGATTTCAAATTAGTCGAGTCTCCCGCCCCCTTATAAACGTAGGCTCTCTCCAGGTAGGAGTTTGGAGTGATTCCCCCGGCTCTGTTTATTACATCGAACAGGCGATCTCCTTTACGTATCTCGTATACATTCGGGTAAGAAACCTCACCTTTCACTATTACTTTATTATCAAGTCCGGCATTAATTGGGTTCACAACTACAACATCGCCATCGTATAAAAGCTCATCAGTTACAACGCCGCTGGCCTTTAAGCCAATAGCTTTAAAGTTCACATTTTTAATAGTCTGCTTTTCATTTACGTTTCTGATAATTACACCTCCTGAAGAATAAGCATCTGCAGTAAACCCGCCCGTAAATTTGAGAAGACTCATCATGCCTTCATCCTTTTTCAGTTGGTAGTACATTGGCCTTCTAAACTGCCCCGAAGCAAGAACTTTTTTATCGAGGAAGGGAACAATTATGAAATCATTGTTTTCGAGGTATAGGTGTTTTCCAAAATCACCTGTAGTCAAATATTTGTAGACATCAATTGAATCGATGATGCGACCACTGCGGGATATAAGAATATTGCGCAGATTGCCAAAATCTGAAATTCCTCCTGCTAATGCAACAACATTTAATGCATTGGTAAAAGCGGAAACAACCAATGGCCCTGGTTGTGACACTTCCCCGGAAGCCTGAACGACTATTGTTCGTGGCTGACCGAGCGTAACCGAAACATTTGTTGAAGGAGGAATTACTTTCACAAAGCGATCGTGAATAATAGCACGTGCATTTTGAAATGTTAATCCTTGCACAGTTATTTTGCCTAAGCCGGATGGGAAAATAGTGCCGTCCCGGGCTACCACATAACTCTGCTCAAAATCTGCGCCACCCCAAAGTGAAACGACAATTATATCTCCCACACCTATGGGATAATCAAGCGGCGGAGTAGAAAGTTCTGAAAGCTCGAGTATCTGCTTTTGCTGAAACAAATCGCTTCCGTAAACCGCTTCAGGAGAGAAAAATCTTCTTTTGAAATCATCCTTCTGGGTACTATCTTTTACGATGATGTTTTTATTTTTTAAATCTTCCAGGCTCTTGTGGATATCATCGCCAGCCTTTTTATCCTGGTTATTGTCCCGAAGAAAATTTTGCAGATCAGAAGGCGAGGCATTTTTCAATGAATTGGGATCAATAGGTAAATCCTCAGCCGGCACCTGAGCGAATACACCTGATGTGAAAATAAAAAGGGAAAAAAATAAAAGTAAAAAGATTGGTTTTAGGGTAATCTTTTCTTTGGGAAAACACATTATGTAAGGGGTTATTGTAAGATATTGACGTAATAACGAACAAATATA
>JBDUEG010000198.1:0-5507 GCA_040002575.1 Ginsengibacter sp. | reverse complement strand
GCTGTTTGCATCATTTGTTTGTTATACTTTATAGAATCAATAGGCGTCATAACGGTGTCCGTTGAACGATTAGCATTCCATGCGAACACTTTCATTTTCACCGGCTGGTAAAACGTCTTCTTTATTTCTTCATTTTTAAGGCCTTCTTCTTTCAGGTTCTTCCATCGTTCAGTTTCCATCATAGCTTTATCCAAAATATCTTCATGCCCTTTCCATACATTTTTAGGAAGCTGTCCATTGAATTTTTTTTGCATAATTACCATGTGTTTTATCATGGCCTCTTCAGCATATAATTGCATTTTAGGATCAATAGTAGTATATATTTTCAGGCCGTCTCGGTACATATCATAGTTATTTCCTGTTACCGGATTTTTATGAGATTTACACCATTCGTCTAACTTTTTGTTAAGCACAGAGCGGAAGTAGGGAGCTATTCCCAGGCTTTCATCAAGTTTTTTATAGCGAATGTTCAAAGGTTTTTTTTGCAACGTGGCGGCCTCTGGTGCCGATAAAACATTATTAGTAACCATCCGGTCAAGTACAAGGTTTCTCCTTTCAGTTGCAGCTCTTGCATGCCTTAACGGATCGTACTGGCCAGGACCGCTAAGCATGCCTATAAGCAATGCGGATTCATCCGTTGTAAGTTTTGAGGGTTCCTTTTGAAAATATACCCTGGATGCATTCCTTATTCCAAAAACATTTCCCCATGAAACCCTGTTGAGATAGAGAGCAATGATTTCCTGCTTGGTAAAGTTCTTTTCAAGCTTTAGAGCGACTATCCATTCTTTCAGTTTATCGGTACCTCTTTTTAAGACAGAACCGCGGCCCTGCCCAAGAATATTTTTTGCCAGTTGCTGCGTTATCGTGCTGCCACCGCCTTCCTGCCCCATTCCTTTTATAGCACGTCCTATTGCAATTGCATCAATGCCGGAATGTTCGTAAAATCTTATGTCCTCCGTCGAAATAAGTGCATCAATCACATGTTTGGAAATATCCTTATAGTCAACTGAGACCCTGTTTTCTGCATAGATTTTTCCCATCAATGTGTTTCCATCATTCGCATAAATTTCCGATGCGAGATTTGCCTGTGGATTTTCTAATTCCTGGAGCGATGGAAGCTTACCGAATAAACCAAAATTTACTGCCGCAAAAACAAACAATACCAATAGCATTCCTATAAAAAAGATCGTCCATAATATCTTTACGCTGGGATTGGTAGCTGTGTTTTTGGGTAACTTCTTATTTGATTTTTGAATACTTCTTGCCATAGTTCCAGTTATAAAATTCTATCTGATAAAACCCTTACTTAATAATTAAAATTTGCCCGGATATTTTTTGTTCAAGAGTTCCAGGTAGCTGCTAAATTTTTTATTTTCCTTCAATAGCTCAAGATTCGTGCTGGAAATTATATAAAATGAATACTTATCTGCAGGTAACCACGAAACTTCGGAAGGAGCATCCCTTTTTATTTTATCGAGGAAACTAATAGCAGCATCAGCATTTTCGAATTGTGTAAATACTAATAATGTTCTTTCTATATCCAGGGTATCTTTTGTAATCTCAAGATTCAGCAGCCGGAATTTTTCACGATTATATCTTACAAAGGCATTTTTTGCTTCATTGGTATAAACAGGATCAACCTTATTGAGTATCATTATGACATACTGCGGCGTAAGTGGATCAAATGTAAAAGTGCCATTGCTTATAGGTGGCGGCAAATTCTTTTCGGGATTTAATACTGCTTTTTCTGCGGTTACTATATTTTCCTTTGGCTGAATATTTTGATTTTTTATAGTTGGTAAAATCTTTTTACTTACCATAGCCGAATCATAAACAACTATTTGCGAATCTTCCTTTGCTCTTTCAACAGTAAGAGTGGATAAATAGCCTTCAATAGAAGATCTTCTCTGCAAGACGTCTATCATAGTTGTCGCTTTTTCTTTCAAAGCTGAATTGGGATATTGGGTTATAATCTGGTTTAAGATCTCTGTTGCCACTGAATCCTGGCGTTGACGGATGTAGTAGACTGATTCAATATAAAGCAGTTGGGGATTCCAATAGTTAACACCATAAACGCTATCGGCCTGTCGTTTTTGTTTGGTAGCTTCTTCAAAATTGCCTTCAATAAATAATTTATAAATGTCCTGGTAACGTTGTGTAGCCGCCGGATCTTTTTTTGTTGGATTTAACGCTTCTGGGTGAACAATGTATTGTGCAAATTTGGTCTTGGCAAACTTATTCAAAACAAGATTTTTATAGTAATCGGCTTTTTGAAGATCACCTGTTTTCCTATAACAATAAGAAAGGTTCATGTATAATTCTCCTTCGTAAAGGCTATCAGGGAAACGCTTTAATGATTGCTCATATGCATCGATGGCAGCCGGATAATCCTCGAGGAGATTTTGATAACCTTTCCCTAACTGGAACAATGATTTTGAAACTTTCACATTAGAAGCATCCATTAATTCCTTAGTGAGCGGCACGTTATATAGAAGGCCTTCGGCAGTTACGTCATCCTGGTATGGAGTGGCGGGTAATGGGGAGTCTGTTCCATTTAAAGGATCACTGTTTGAACCATCACCTAATGCCTGATCAACATCTCCTGCTAAAGGATCTCCTGAAATGCCGTTTATATTTGTCGCGGGATTTATACTTTTTGTAAGTCCGTCACCTGACGAAACCCTGCGCCAATTATCGACATTACTTCTCTTTCCCCAAACCCTTTTAAATTCGGCATAGCCCTTTGACTTTAATGATGCATTATAAAAATACCAGTCTCCTTTTGTATTTGTTACATTAAAAAGATCTGGAGCCGCATTTTTTGTATCAAAAAAATCGGCAGCAGAATTTGTATAATCAGCAACATCCGCATCTTTGATGCCCCGGTCTTTCCTTAATTTTTTTGAAAGCTTTTTAATGAAATCATCCCGCTCGCCCGGTGTCATTGCCGCTAAATGCTGCAGGCTGTCTTCTCTTTCAATGATAATAATGTTTTCTACAATTTTTGCCAGGGCATTTCTCCTCGTGCGTATTTGTGTAAGATCACCAAGAGTAGTATCGCCAGTTTGAAGACTATCATAATAAGCAAAAGCATTCTTATAATCTTTTTTATTATAGCTAATCTCTGCCAAATTTAAAAAAGCCCTGTTCTTGTAGGAGACATTTAATTCATTATAAAAAATACTTTTCTTAAAATAAAAAACAGCTGCAGCGGTATCAGGCTTTTGCATCGCAAGATCAGCGGCTGCGAAATAGATGATATCGCGATACAAATCGTATTTATCTTTTTTAGCCATGCGCAATAATGTTATGATGCTTTTATCGATCTCCGCTGGGTCTTTGCTTTTCAGCATCTTAGCTTTATTGAGGTTTGCATATATATCCATTAAAGGATCGGTGGTATGGTGTATTGCTTTATCATAATAATCCGAAGCAGTTTCAAGATTCTTGTTTAATTCATTTAGTTGCGCAAGAAGAAATTCCCGGCGTGCCCGGTCTTCGACATCAATTGTATTTGGCAATGAATTTTCAAGATGAACTATTGAGCTGTCATAAATCTGCTGATTGTAAAACCAATAAGCGCTCATCTCTTCAAGAGAAGGATCGAGGCGGCCCGGAAAAGCGGGATCATTCTGTAAAGTATTTAATAACCCGGCGGCGTCCCCATACTGCTTCGCTTCTATTAATGTTCTTATTTGCCATATGAACGCATCGTTTCGACTTGGCGGCCTGGACCAGGCCTTATCAAGAAGATTGCGGTTTTCTTTACTGGAAACACTCAACGCTTTTGTTGCGCCATTATCATTAGAGCCAACAATCAGCTGGTCATCATCTTTCTTCTTCCTCGGGTATAAATTGTAATTGATGAATTGAAAAGTTTGCGAAGCAGAATCGAAATCCTGCCTGAGATAGTAAGCTTTACCAATAAGAAGATACAAGTTGTCAACCCAATCACTTCTAAGGTCATGCAATAAAATACCGGCAGTAGCCTTATAAATCACGGAGTCAAGCTCGGTACTTTGTGCAGCAGTATTGGTGAGCGAATAACCATAGAAGGGAAGAAGCTTTGTATAATCATCTTTATTAGAAATGCGGGCCCTTTCTATAACCTCGTTTATTTTATTATTTGCATTAAAATAATAATTGTAATGGCTTACGGTGTTTTGTATAAATCTCCTCGGAAGTGTGAATTTTTTTTGCCCTGTTTTCTCTGATTTTAAGGTCTTGGTTTTAAATTTTTCGGGCTTATCCTTTTCAAGATCAATTGTAATCTTGCCTAATTGTGCATGAACAGGTAGAAAAAAAAGAAGGGAAAAGAATATAATGGAAACAGCTTTTACAATCCGGTTGTTCATGAATTTTACAAGTTTTACAGAAGTACTGGCGTGGAATAATTGTATATTTCTATTAACTTCCTTTCCACAAAAATATTTTAAAAATACGTTTATTTTAAGCTTAATGTGCCTTTTAATGAATGCCCTACAGTATTTTTAACAACCTAAAAAATGATTATGGCTTTGCCTCAAGGCAATACAACTTTAAAGCGGCTTAGAAGCCGGTACCGCCTTGTACTTCTTAACGAGGATACCTTTGAAGAAGTGGTGGCTTTTAAACTGAACAGGGTAAGTGTTTACATTGCCCTTTGTACTTCGTTTGTAGTATTGGTAGGCCTCACCGTGGCCTTGTTAATGTTTACGCCACTCAAGTTATATATACCTGGCTATGGTGAAGCCCAAAAAGCAAAGGAGTATGAAATGCTTAAGTTAAGAGCCGATTCGGTAGAGCAAAGTCTTATAAAGAAGCAGCAATATATAGATATGGTAGAAAAAGTTTTGAGAGGAAAAGTTGTTCCGTTAGATACTGCTACACTTAAATTAAAAAATGTAGAAAAGAGCAGGGATTAAATAATATACTTCCGATGAATACTGGTAATGAAAATAATAAACAACTGATGCGTTATGCAGGGCTTGCTATGCAGTTTTTAGTAAGTATAGCACTGGGAGTGTTTATTGGTATGAAAGCCGATAAATGGTTGAATATTTCGATTCCGCTGCTGGTGTGGCTATTGCCGCTGTTAATTATATGCGCTGTAATTTTTAAATTGATTAAGGAAACGTCGGGGAAAAAATAATCAACATGTATAAAAAAATTCTTCCTGTCATTTTACTTTTTCTTTTCATAACGGCGTTGGTATTTATTCTGAAAGCTTTTTTAAAGGCGAACGGATTTGATATTAATTTTTTATTAGGCGGTAATGTTATCCTGTTTATGTTAAGCCTTGCTGGTTTTCTTATCCAAATGAAGGGATTGAGGTCGTCTAATCTGAATGCCTTCATGCGTGGAATCTATTCTTCCTTACTCCTTAAAATGTTTATAGTTGTTGCAGCCGTGTTTATTTATATTTTCATAAGCGGAGGCAGCATAAACAAGCCATCATTATTTACATGCATGGCACTATATTTTTTATACACTGCTATAGAAGTAAAACAATTAATGAAAATTGCCCG
>JBDUEG010000197.1:0-5514 GCA_040002575.1 Ginsengibacter sp. | reverse complement strand
TGGCAAATACTTTATTTATGTTATACCAAAACTGTGGTACGGCGAAAACGAAAATCTCTCTTGTTAGATGTCGCCGCCACTGTAGGTGTTCCACTTTTACATTTTTTAAGTCATGAAACTTGTAACGCCCCGGTCTCGCCTCCCGGCCAGCAGGATCATGTACCCAAAACTTATTACCCTCAAAGCTGTTTCAACATTCAAAAATCATTTGTGCCATCACGATATAATTTTGTTTAAGAACTGGTTTCGCCGTGGGTCAAAGATCACCGGGTAATGATTTAAGAAGTATGTGATTCTTACAATCACTTAATTTTGCCCAAACCTTTAAGATTGAAAAAGAAAATTATATCCATTGTATTTATTTCCCTGTTGCTCACATCAACCAGCCTGCTCTTTGGATGGGGCGCCTGGGGGCACAAGCATATCAACAGGGCCGCGGTATTTGCTTTACCCGATGGCATGATCAAATTCTACTACAATCACATCGATTTCATTACGGAAGGTGCCGTAGTACCAGATTTGCGTCGTGGTGTATTGAACGACAGGAACGAGCCGCCGCGGCATTTTATAGATATAGAAGATTTTGGCAATATCCCGATAGATTCTTTTCCGAAAACGACTAAAGAAGCCTATACAAAATATGACAGCGCTTTCCTGAATAAGACGGGCTTTCTTCCCTGGTATATTCAAAACCTTACTGATAAATTAACGCTGGCCTTTCAGAAGAAAAGTAAATCAGAAATTATTTTTATCTCTGCGGAACTTGGGCATTACGTGGCAGATGCACACATGCCATTGCATACTGCATCCAACTACGACGGGCAACAAACCAATCAAAAAGGTGTGCATGCTCTTTGGGAATCGCGGCTGCCTGAATTGTTTGGCAATGATTACAATTTTAAAACTGAAAAAGCAAAATTGATTACAGATATTCCCACTGAAACATGGAGAATCATCGCACAGTCGCATTCTTTGGAAGCATCTTTATTGACCATCGAAAAACAAAACCGCGATCAATTCAACAAAGACAATCTTTATAAAAAAGATGCCAGTGGCAAAAATATTTTATCATATAACCAGCCGGTTTTTTCGGATGAATATGCAAGACAATTTAATACTTCGCTGAATGGAATGGTGGAACAGCAACTACGTTTTTCCATCCAGGACATAGCGAATTATTGGTACACGGCATGGGTCAACGCCGGTAGTCCCGACCTTCTTGCATTAGATGACGATCATCTTACTAACCAAAATGCAAAGGGGTTTAAAGCTGAATATAAAGCGTGGAATAAGGGAAAACTTCTTAACCTTTCAAGCGAAAAAGAATAGCTGCTCTTTGTTTTTGCGTTTCTTAAAAAGACCTGATAACGCCCAGCCGTAGCCGGATTCCACCGGCGTTCTGATCACCATTCATTTTGCTTATTACAGGCAAAGAAAATGTTAGCGGAAAATTCCATTGTTTATATGAAAGATTTGTTCCCAGGGTTGCGAAGCCCATGTAATACCCCGAATTCTCATCAACGACTTTATCTTCCTTTAGTTTGTCCAGCCATTCTCCGTAATAGCCCCCAAAAACACTCCAGCCAAAGTTTGACGCTGCTGACTTACTATCCAAACTATCCATGGAGCAGAAGGCGCTTCCCTTTTTGATCTTATAAGACAACGACAAATTCTCAACGGCTAAGCTCCCATAATAATTCCCCTGAAAACCAGGTGTGGTATATTTAAAAAGGCCGTTTCCCTGCAACGCAAGGTTATTCCATCTTTTTGAAAACATAATGCCTGCCATTGGGTCAACTGACCCGGAACCAACGACAACGGTTGTATTATCAAAGTTGGAGTTCTTTTGAATGCCGGTTGGTAACTCAACACCACCTTGTAGCGCAAGATCAAAATTATTGTGCTGATATATATTGAATGTGCTTAAAAGTATCAGGTCACCTATACCATTATCATTACCGCTATTGGTGTGTAGAAACACATAAGGCAAGAGCGCTGAAATCGTTATTTTATCACTGACGCCATAGCGCAACCCTAGTGAAGTAATGAACATGCTTTTTAAAAGCTTTTCCTCGTCCTCTACAGCATTGCCTTTTTTTACATGCCTGTAATCGCCGTAACTTTCTGCTACCCAAATATGTTTAGGCAACGTAAGAATGCCATTGTTATAATCACCATTCGAAGAACCCACACCGGCACCCGCACAACAAGCACATTGACTGAAGGCTTTTGTTCCGGCAAATGCAAGAGCGAAGAATAGAATTAATTTTCTCATAATTTTTTTTAAACTCAACAAATAAGATACCAGCTGAGAATACAATCGGAAATTGGCTTCCAAAAGTTGCGTTGATGAAATGCGATTTCAAAAATAGTACGTTGGATTCATCCCGGTATTCGTAAAGGAACACTCCTAAATCTTTTAATAACAAAGAGAAGTATTTATATCCCGTTAATAAAATGAAATTTTATTAGTAAAAAATTGCGTAAAAATATTTTTGGATTCGTACACCATTTCTACAGAATTGAGGGATAATTTTGCGCACTAATTTATTCCGACACGTGAAAAGTACCTATCTATTTATTGCATGCTTGTTGATACTAAGCTATTCGGCTTTAGCGCAGCAAACGACCACTAATACCCCTTACAAAATAAAAGGACGTCTTTTTGATTCCACATCCAGGCAGCCCCTTGGTTATGCAACCATCTCTCTTTTTTTAAACGGAAATTCAAAGGCCATTGACGGAACTATTACGGATAACAAAGGAAACTTTGTAGTTGAAAACATAAAGCCGGGGACTTATAATCTCGAAGCAGAATTCTTAGGCTATCGTGCCCATACACTTCGGGGGCTACAGATAGATAACGATCACCAGGTGATAGAAACGAAAGACATTTTGCTTGCGCCGAAATCTACTACATTGCAAACCATCAATATTGCAGTGCAGGGTAACATCATTGAGAACAAAATTGACAAAATGGTTTTCAATGCTGAGAAAGATATTACATCTCAAAGCGGCGTAGCTACTGATGTATTAAAAAAAGTGCCGCAGGTTTCAGTGGATGTTGATGGAAACGTTCAGCTTTCAGGCAGTTCGAGTGTTCGTTTTTTGATTAACGGGAAGCCCTCCACTGCATTTGGAAGTAGCATCGCTGATGTGTTGCAATCTATACCGGCAAGCCAGATAAAAAGTATAGAAGTGATTACCAATCCCGGCGCCAAATACGATGCACAGGGTGTTGGTGGCATCATAAATATTATTCTAAAGAAAAATAATGCGCAGGGCATCAATGGAAACGTGTCTCTTACAGGAGGAACAAGATATGAAAATGGATCTTTCAATTTTAATGCACGTAAAGGAAAGTTTGGTATTAACTCATTCATAAGTGGGAATACAAGGTTAAAGGCTAAAACAACCTTTTATTCTGACAGGCTAACAACAGATATGACGGATGGTACCAATATTTTATTACACCAGGATGGCGTTAGCGAATTCATACGAAAGGGTTACCAGGCAGGAATAAATTTTGATTGGGATGTAAATGATCATAATAGCTTCACCGGCTCTTTCTCTTATAATGATTTCAGTAATTCCGGAAACACTATCACCAACCAGGCACAAAATATAAAAGGTATTAATGGCACTAATCTTTCAGACATATCAGCTCTTATTAATGCCGATAATTCTTTTCGCTTTAATAATGCAGATGCAGGCCTTAATTATAAGAGGACATTTAAAAAAGAAGATCAGGAACTGGAACTGTCAGTGAACACAAGCCTGGGGGAAATTCGTGGAAATAATAGTAATTACCAATTCTCAATGCCATCGCATTCTTTATACTATAGTACAAGAGGTATAAACCCCGGCAAGGAAAATGAAACAGAAATAACTGCGGATTATGTTCAGCCCCTGAGAGAGAATGTACTACTTGGCCTTGGAAGCAAGCTGAACTTTTATGACATCACCAGCAATTCTACTGTGAATAAATTAGATTCTGTTTCAGGACAATACCTGGCGGATAATTTCTTATCAAACGGCCTGAATTATCACCAAAAAGTATACGCGTTCTACGCCGAGTTGAGCTTTCCTTTTTTCAAATTGTTTGATGCTAAATTAGGGGAGCGTTACGAGCGAACAGAGATAGATGCTTTTTACTCTAATGCCCAGCAACAATCTGCCACTCCCGGCTATAATACATTTGTTCCTTCTATATTTTTTTTAAAAAAGCTAAGTGAAAATTCTTCCTTGAAGCTTAGTTATTCTAAAAGGATCGAACGCCCGGATTTCAGGGACCTGAATCCTTACATAAATACAATAGACCCAAAAAATCTTTCTACCGGCAACCCTGACCTTTTACCAGAGATTGGCAAACGCTATGAGCTCGCATACAGTAACGATATTGAGAAGTTTGGTTCTTTAAACATTAGTTTATTCTACAGGATCAACGACCAGGATATACAGCCCTTTATTATTTACTATCCTTCTTACCAGGTTGGCGACACTACTTATACCAATGTTGCTGTGAGCAAACGTGAAAATATCGGCAGAGAGAACAATGCGGGTGTAAACTTTTTTGGCGATTTAAAACTCATTCCTAAACTTAACCTTAGAACTAATTTATTTTTCTTCCGCAGGCATACCATAAATGCAATCGATAATGGCTATAATTATAACAGCTTTAATTACAGGTTCAACTTAAATGCGTCGTACCAATTTTCTGGGACTCTTGCTGCAGAGTTCTTCGGCAATTTTAGTTCTGCACGTCATGAGGCGCAGGGACGGTATCCATCGTTCACAACCTACAGTATTGCTGTTCGCAAACAGTTTTGGAATAAAAACGGCAGCCTTGCTTTAACAGCTTCTAACCCCTTTAATAAAACTATTGATCAGCGTACGGAACTGTTTGGCCCCAACTTTACCATCAATGGTATGCGGCGCATTCCTTTCAGATCGATTGGAATAAATTTCACCTGGAAGTTCGGTAAGCTGGAATTCAAGAAAGACAAAGAAAGACAAAACGATAGTTTAAATGCCCCTACAGACAACGGCTAAGCCTGGCCGGTAGTTGTTACTTTCTATTACCTAATATACTGCAAGTACTTTATCTATAAGAGAAATTCATCTTTTGGTGATTGGCTCTGCCTTCTTTGCATTTTAATATTTTGTATTTTTTGGGCTGATGAATTCTTGCCAATGTAAAAGTTATATCGAAAGAACTTTTACGGAAGTTATCAATTCAGTCTTCTGCTTTAATATTTCATCCGGATTTCTCACAAAGTGGTAAAAGTTCCATCTAAGTTTTTAAGGAACGAAATACCAACGCTTCAATAACTAAGAATCATGCTTCGGTAATTCTACAACATTTGTATGAAGCAAAAATTGTGAAATTGTTGCCTTCAGTTTTATCACAATTATGTACAATTAAAATTAAGCCATGAAAAGATTTCTGACATTGTTTGTAATGCTGATGCTCTTTGGAGCATTTTCATTTGCACAAAGCCGCGTACTAAATGG
>JBDUEG010000196.1:0-5515 GCA_040002575.1 Ginsengibacter sp. | reverse complement strand
CCACTTCGGCGTTGGTACCCTGCAGGCGAACAATGATTGGTATTTCAATATTACCAATAGACTGGTAGGCATCTATAACGCCCTGGGCTACACGATCGCACCGAACAATTCCTCCAAAAATATTTATCAGGATCGCTTTTACCTTTGGGTCTTTTAGAATAATCCTAAAGCCGGCTTCAACAGTTTGGGCATTGGCAGTTCCTCCTACATCAAGGAAATTAGCTGGCTCTCCGCCACTTAATTTAATCATATCCATTGTTGCCATCGCAAGCCCTGCACCGTTTACCATGCACCCAACATTACCATCAAGCTTTACAAAATTCAGATTAAATTTAGCAGCCTCCACTTCTGTGGGATCCTCTTCACTTACATCACGCAATGAAGCAATATCAGGATGGCGCATTAAGGCATTATCATCGATGTTCATTTTACAATCAACAGCAATTATTTTATTATCGCTCGTTTTAAATAACGGGTTTATTTCAAGCATACTGCAATCGAGTCCGACATAGGCGTTGTATAAGTTAGTAACAAACTTTATACAGTTTTTAAAAGCGTCTCCTTTCAGCCCGAGATTAAATCCGATCTTTCTTGCCTGGAAAGAAGGAAGTCCGCTGCCCGGATGTACCCATTCTTTAAATATTTTTTCGGGTGTGTCGTGTGCAACATCTTCTATGTTTACGCCACCTTCCGTGCTATACATTATTACATTTTTACCTTTGGAACGATCAAGCAAAATAGAGAGATAAATTTCCTTCACCTGTTCGGGTCCTTCGTAGTAAACATCCTGTGCAACCAATATTTTATTTACAAGCTTACCCGCTTCGCCTGTTTGAATAGTTACTAAAGTCCCTCCAAGGATATTTTTTGCAATCCTTTTTACATCTTCAGCATTTTTAGCAACTGCTACGCCTCGCTGGTCGCTGCCGATAATTGTTCCTTTACCCCTTCCTCCTGCGTGTATCTGTGCTTTGATTACCGCAAACCTGCTTCCATATTGGCTGTTGATATAACGATATGCATCTTCCGCTTCTGCTACTGTGCTGCATGCCAGCCCTTCCTGTACAGGAACGTTATATTTTTTCAGCAATTCTTTAGCCTGGTATTCATGTAAATTCATATTGAAAAATTTATCCGCGAAGATAAAGTCTAAATAATAAATGTGCTGAACATTTCCACCTTAAAGGATAACCGAATTCCGATAATCGACAATTATTAATAGCATCGAACGCTCATGATTAATAATTAAATTCGTCCCCGCATCACCTTATCAACCAATTAACAATTCACCCATTCTTGCATAAAGTCATTCACTTAACTTTGAACGAAATCATTCGAAGTGTATGTTGGCAAAAATTAGCGAGGCTGTCGAATTTATTAAATCGAAATATGCAACGCGACCTATCGTCGGGATTGTCTTAGGTAGCGGTCTTGGAAGCTTTATTTCCGAAATAGATATTGAGTGCAAAATTGACTATGCTGACATACCGAATTTTCCTTTAAGCACCGTTGAAGGCCATTCCGGCCAATTGATTTTTGGAGAGATTAGCGGAAAAAAAGTAGTTGCGATGGCAGGGCGATTTCATTATTATGAGGGGTATTCTACAGGAGAAGTTGTGTTTCCAATAAGGGTGCTGAAATTTTTAGGTATTGAAACTTTGTTGATCAGTAACGCTGCAGGGGGAACCAATAAGACTTTTAGCGTAGGGGATCTGATGATAATCAGGGACCACATAAGTATGCTTACTTTAAATCCATTGCTTGGAAAAAATGAAGATCAATTTGGTCAAAGGTTTCCGGATATGAGTGAGCCATACAAAAAACACCTGATTGCCTTAGCAAAAAATATAGCGGGTGAAAACGGTATCGAGATAAAAGAAGGCGTTTATGTGGGAGTAACAGGGCCCACTTTTGAAACAAGGGCGGAATATAAAATGCTAAACATTCTTGGAGGTGATGCTGTAGGAATGAGTACTGTACAGGAAGTAATTGCTGCAGTTCACATGGGCTTACCTGTATTTGCTATGAGTGTAATTACAGATATTGGGATAAGAGAAGAAGAAAACAGGATTACCCATGAAGAAGTGTTATTAGCCGCAAGTGAGGCGGAGCCAAAGCTTACGCTCATATTTAAAAATATGATTGCTGCTATATAAGAATTCATTTTAATGAGCAACAAAAGACAAGGACGCTTTAAAAACTTTATTCAAAAATCAGTTCTCGCTATAGCTTTGATTGCTTTAGCAGGTTCTGTGTATTCACAGATTCCCGGCATCTTGAAAAGAAGAGCAGGAAGTACAAACCCACAAAGCAATACAACAAATTCTAATTCGAGTAGGCAAGGCCAGGGACAGAAATCTGATTCAATTGGTTTCAAACATCGTGATGATCTCGCCGATTCAATTACCATTTCCTACCGCTATCTTGATTCTCTTAAGAGTGATAAATTGGATTCATCGGTAAGTGATTTTAATAAAATTTATTCAGTTCCTGCTGATTATGTAACGCTCGGGAATAATGGCAGTGCTGCATTCCCTGTATTATTTACTCCATTGCTCAAGGCCGGATGGGATGCTGGTTTTCATTCGTATGACTTATACAAATTTAGTCTCGAGAACACACAGTTTTATAAAACTACAAGACCCTATACTCAATTGACTTATTTACTTGCTACAGGCAAAGAGCAATTAATAAAGGTAGAGCACACACAAAATATAAAGCCTAACTGGAATGCCGGTCTTGAATACAGGCTGATATCAGCTCCGGGCTTTTTTCAAACACAAAACACCAATCATAATAATTACCGTTTTTTCAGTAATTACCAGGGCAACAAAAAAAGATACGCCGCTTATTTTGTTTTATTGGGAAACAAATTATCTGCTTCAGAAAACGGAGGAATTCAAAATGATTCCTTTCTTGTTGATCCTAAAAGAAAAAAGCGTTTTAACGTCCCCGTTAATCTTGGAGGAAATGTGGAACAAACCTTTAATGTATTTTCTACTAAAGTAAGCACTGGTAATTTCTATAATAACTTTACGGCATTTTTCAGGCAGAGCTATGATTTTGGAATTAAGGATTCGATAATTATAAATGACAGCACGACAGACTATCTATTTTATCCTAAATTTCGTTTTCAGCATACAATTAACTACAGCTCTTACACCTACAGGTTCAGAGATACGTTGGGCGTTTTAGCATATGCACAAGCAGACGCGGCTATCCTAAAAAAATGGTACGATATAACAATTAATCCTTCCGGTGGTTTAAACTTTTGGGTGCAGGATAAATGGAAGACCGTGTCAAATGATTTTTCAATAAAACAATTTCCTGAGACAAAAAACCCTGCGCAATTTATCGAAGCCGGTGTTCGTCTCGAAAACTTCAAGGGAACATTCTCCTATTCAACCCGTGAAAGATTTCCGGTGCAGGTCTTTCCTAAACCTGAAATAACTAAAAACTTTTATAATGTGGTACTCCATGGGGAATATCGCAACAAGACAAGAAATAAAAAATGGGACGCACTCTTGAAAGGTGAATTTTATCCAACGGGCCTAAACGCCGGCGACTATAGTGCCTACGCCACTCTTACACGTTTTTTGAATAGTAAATTGGGGGATGTGCAGGTTACCTTTCAAAATGTGAATCGCTCACCATCTTATATTTTTGAAGGGAATTCTGCTTTTAACTTCGGTAATAATCTCAGTACTAAAAAAGAAAACACTACTGTCATTTCCGCAGAAGTGAACAATCCGCGATTCGCTCTTCAGGCAAGAAATATCTCAATTACGAACTACACCTACTTTACAAATTATTATAAAACAGACCAATTTAATGGCCTTTTAAATATTACCCAGTTTGTGGCTTCTACAAAAAATAAAGTTGTTGGTCATCTTAACCTATATAGTGATTTCACGATACAGCAGACAGCTGGAAACAATCCAATAAAAGTTCCTCTTTTCTTTACAAGACAACGCCTTGCATTTGAAGGAGTGTTTTTTAAAAATCTTAACCTCAGCACCGGCATTGATGTAAAATACAATACGCCATATAAAGCAAATATGTATTCGCCGGTAATGGGCCAGTTCTTTCCACAGGATACAATTACTATAAAAAATATTCCTGAATTAAGCGCCTATTTTAATTTTAGAATCAAATCTTTTACCGGGCTTGTAAAAGTTGAAAACCTAAACACCGTATCGTTTTCTCAAGGGTTTGGCTTTACAAATAACAATTACGCAGCACCGCTTTATCCTACCCCCGGTTACATATTGAGAATTGGAGTGCAATGGAAATTTGTAAATTAGACTCCTCCCCGACCTTTTCAGAAGGGGCTTTATTATGATAGATGTAGATACAGGCGAAAGACCAAATCATAAAAAAGTTTGAGTTAAAAAAAGATTTAGTGGACATACACCTCAAAAAATATTTTTAAAATAAAATCATTCTTGCTTAATCAAATAACCATAAGGGCCATTGTTGAAGATGATAATGAAAGGCTTGCATCAATCATTCGTAGTTCATTATTGGAATTTGGAGCCGCCAGGCCGGGAACTGTTTATTTCGATGAATCAACTGATCATCTCTTCGAGGTATTTAAAAAAAGTGGTTCCGTTTATTTTGTTGCCGTAAAAAATAATATTGTAATAGGCGGAGCCGGTATTTATCCAACCGGGGGATTGCCTGCTCATGTCTGTGAGCTTGTTAAGATGTATTTGTCGAACGAAGCAAGAGGGTATGGCTTGGGGAAATTGCTCTTACAAACATGCATAATAGCAGCACGAAAACATGGCTATACCAAAATGTATCTCGAGTCAATGCCTGAATTAAAAACTGCAATTGCAATGTATACCAAAGCTGGATTTACATTCATTAATAAAGCTATCGGGAACAGTGGCCATACTGGCTGCAGTATATGGATGACAAAAGAATTATGAGGCTTTATTTACCATTTCAACTTCTGCAACAGGGCTAAAAAGGAAAAGCTTGCCAGACATATTTTCTTTACACAAAAATCGCTTTCTTACTTTATGTCCTTTCGTGAAAGTCTTTCCACCCTTTACTTTGAACACACTATTTGCCGGAAGTTCTTCCACGAGAAAGATACCAGGCTTGTGTACATCATATTTTTTTAAAATTCTTAATAAAGAATCTTCAGCACATGAGCTTGCGGCAGGATTTTTAAGGCTTTTGATGAGCTCTATTTCAATGTCGCCAGGGAATATTTTTTTCTCAATAAATTGTGCAAGTATCTCACCAAATTCTTTTTTCCATTCCGTCCCATGCGGCTGAATAAGATTGCTATATTTTTCGTAGGCAACCAGGTGGCCGAGTTCGTGCAACAAGGTTATCAAAAAAGAATATTTATTGAGGTTACCATTTACACTTATCCTGTGATTTTTATCACGCACCTTATTTCTGTAATCCCCAAGAATAGTTCTCCTCTCCCGGGTAATGGTCAGATGCACCTTAAAATCAGTGAGAAATTTTTCTACACCTTCAAATGACCCCTCAGGCA
>JBDUEG010000195.1:0-5548 GCA_040002575.1 Ginsengibacter sp. | reverse complement strand
TGTGGCTGGTTGATTATTGGTGTTCCCATAATACTTCCAAAGGTACCAACGTTCGTAAGAGTAAAGGTTCCTCCAGCTGTATCATCTGGCTTAAGCTTGTTATTTCTGGCGGCCTCTGCCAAACCGTTTACTTGTTTTGTAAGACCCGTCAGATTAAGCTGGCCCGCATTTTTTATTACCGGTACAATTAAATTTCCATTTGGTAATGCGGTTGCCATACCAATATTAATATCCTTTTTGATAATGATGCGATCGACATCGACACTGCTGTTTATTATCGGATACTTCTTAATGCACTTCACAATCGCTTCAACGAATAAGGGAGTGAAAGTGATTTTTTCTCCTTCCTGTTTTTCAAAATCTTTCTTTATTTTCTCACGCCACTGAACAAGATTTGTAACATCACACTCAGCAAAGCTAGTGACATGTGCGCTGATATTTTTACTATCAACCATATGCTTTGCAATCATCTTGCGCATGCGATCCATTTCTATTATTTCAACATTACCGGAAAATACTGCCGGTGCACTGTATTCCTGTTTCTTTACAGGTTCAGGCATATTCTCAAACTGAAGATTTTTTGATGTCGCAGGTTGTGTTGTAGAAGGCTGATCTTTAGGGGCGGTTTTTCTTTTTTCAAGATAGGCTATGATGTCTTTCTTACTCACTCTCCCATCCTGCCCTGTGCCTTCCATATTTTCAAGTTCACTCATAGAAATACCTTCGCTTGCAGCAATGTTCAAAACCAGCGGTGAGTAAAAACGGATTGCAGAATTTGTATTAGATGTCGTTGCTTTTTCAGAAGGCTGATAAGGAACATGTTCTATAAGGCTTGCCTCTTCGTATGGTTCATGTTTGTGTGAAGACAAAACTTCATCTGTCGTTCCTTGTTTATTTTCGGAAGCAGTACTATTCGTATTTATCCTGGCTATTACACTGCCAATAGGAACTACATCATTTTCTTTAAAAAGTATTTCGGAAATAGTTCCTTCTGCGGTAGAGGGAACCTCACTATCAACTTTATCGGTGGCAATTTCCAGCACCGTTTCATCATGTTCCACTTTATCCCCGGGCTTTTTGTGCCACTTAAGAATCGTTGCTTCCATAATGCTTTCACCCAACTTAGGCATTACCAAATCTACCATGCTCATACAAATTACTTTTTAGACTTTTATGTACAATCCTTATGCGCCAAAATTAAGTAAAATGAATAAGTCGCCGGAAAGTATTAGCAAAGTGTTTTGCATGATAAGGCAAAAGGTTTTATCAAAAAAAATGAAGTCTATTTCTCCTTTTAAGACTCAATAACAAACTTTCGTAAAAGGTTAAGTGCCATCATGCCGGTTACTTCAATGTTTCTTTCACGGGTAAAGCGAAGATTTATTTTTTGTGTATGCTGAGTTTCCAAATTGCCGGCAGCCATCCAAACTGTGCCAACAGGTTTATCTTCTGTACCACCACCGGGGCCCATAGTTCCGGAGACTGCAATGCCATAATCTGTGTTGAATTCTTTCAATAAGCCTTTCAGCATTTCTACTACAGTTTCCTCGCTTACCGCACCAAAATTAGCCAGCGTAGTTTCACTTACATTCAGCAATTTTTGTTTCACACCGTTTGAATAGCTTACAATGCTACCCTGGAAATACTCGGACGAGCCGGGAACAGAAGTTATGAGATGTGAGATGTAGCCTCCGGTGCAGCTCTCCCCTGCTGACACCGTTTTGTTTTTGGACTTCAATATTTTTCCAATTACAATCTGCATTGAATCATCAACATCTGTTACCATATATTCTTTAACCAAAGATTTTAATTCATTAAAATATTTATCAAGTTTTTCTTTGGTTTCATCTGCATCAAACCCTGAAGTGGACAGGCGTAATCTTACCATTCCATAATTTGGCAGGTAGGCAAGTTTAATTTCTGCTGGCAAAGAATATTCAAAATCTTTTATCACCTCTGCAAGCGCTGATTCACCAATACCCGCAGTTAATATCGTCGCGTGAATTATAGAAGGGAGCTTATATTTATGTTGCAGCATTGGAATTACGTAATCTTCAATCATACCTTTCATTTCGTACGGAACACCGGGCATACTAATATAAATTGTATCGTTTTTATGGAAGATCATTCCAGGTGCAGACCCTCTTTTATTTTGTATGACTTCACATACATCAGGCACCTCAGCCTGCATAAGATTAACATCACTAACCGGTCGCTTAAATATTTTTTCAAATAAATATTTTACATTTTCGAGCGCTTCATTATTTACAATCATTTTTCCACCGAAATATTCACATAACGCCGGCTTTGTAATATCATCAGAAGTAGGGCCAAGGCCGCCGGTAATTAAAATAATATCTGTATCTACGCTCTCAATATCCAGGGCATTTTTTATTTCCATCGAACTATCACCTATGGCCACACGTTTTTTTAAAGCAATTCCTGTTTTATTTAACTGTTGCGCAATCCATGCACTATTGGTATCAATTACCTGTCCTATAAGTAATTCGTCGCCGATCGTTATTATTGTTGCATACACATTTTTCATAAAGGCAAAATTAGGGGTAGAAAACGTTTTATTTTCTAATAGATGTTTCCAATCGATAAAATCAGAATTAATCTTTTAGTTTTGAAAATAATTACCTGATTATTGAAAAAATTATTTCTCATTTGTTCGCTGTTGGCTTTTATACAATTAAGTGGGCAAACTATACAAACAAAATTCAATTCAGCATTTAGGAAGTTTGCCAGTGATACCCGTTTTAGCCATGCTACCATAAGCTTGTATGTAATAAATGCATCAACGGGCAAATCAATTTTAAGTCAAAATATCCAGGTCGGTATGGCGCCGGCCAGTTGCCAGAAAATTATTACAGCTTCCACCGCATTCGAACTTCTAAAACACAACTTTACTTTTAAAACCAGTTTGAGCTATACCGGAACTATTACGAATGGAGCACTCGACGGCGATATTATAATAAAAGGCGAAGGTGATCCAACGTTGGGAAGCTGGCGATATAATACTACCGGTGAGGACAGTATTATTTCACACTTCAAAAAAGCAATATCACAGGAAGGAATAAACGTACTTAATGGGCATGTAATTAGTGATGAAAGTAACTGGCAAGGGGAAGTAACGCCTGACGGCTGGATATGGCAAGACATAGGCAGCTACTATGGCGCAGGAGCACGGGCTATAAACTGGCGGGAAAACCAATACGATCTGTTTTTAAAATCAGGAAATAAGATTGGTGACATCGTTGAGATAACTGGTACCATGCCCCCGGCTGTCATCGGATTAAATCTTAAATCAATGGCCACTTCAGCAGAAAAGAGCAGCGGCGATAATGCATACATTTACTTTCCTCTTGGTAAAGAATATGGTTCTGTGAGAGGAACTATTCCTGTGAACGAAAGTAACTTTAGTATTTCCGGCTCCATGCCGCATCCGGCAAGGCAACTTGCTGCAACACTTGAAGCAGCGTTAAAAAATCAGTCTATAGAAAATATCACTATAATAAATAAAGGCTCAAAGCATATTGATTCAACACATACTTTTTATAAGTACGATTCTCCTACGCTTGACAGCATCGTTTATTGGTTTTTAAAACGAAGCGTAAATCTTTATGGAGAATCTTTATTAAAAACCCTTGGATATAAATTCACCGGATCAGGTTCTGCTGATAGCGGAGTAAGCGTTGTAAAGAAATTCTGGAAAGAGAAAGGAATTGAACCATCAGCACTAAATATTATAGATGGCAGCGGCTTATCGCCGGCGAATCGTGTAACAACTGCATCACTGGTGACCCTGCTTGAGTACGCAAAAAAACAGGAATGGTTTCCTTCATTCTATAATGCACTTCCGGAAATCAATGGCATTAAAATGAAAAGTGGTTCTATCGGCGGCGTTGTATCTTACACGGGATTCATCAAAAGTAAAAGTGGCGATGCATACACCTTTGCCTTTATTATTAACAATTATGATGGCGACCAAAACGGAGTAAGACAAAAAATGTGGAAGTTATTAGATCTGCTTAAATAGTCATTTTATCATAAATCTTCTTCAAAAAAATATCATGAAAGAGCAAAATTTAAAAAACCATTCACGCATAGTACCGGCGTACCATATCCTGTTGTTCCTGATAGTTACAGCCTGCTTAATTAGTTCTATATGGAATATGTACCGGGCGTATGAACATCATTCAGGCAGGCTCGTGGCAGTAGCACTGTTCGGGCTATGCATAGCTTTTTTTGTACTTGCCTGGTACGCCCGTGTCTTTCCACTTGTGGCCCAGGACAGGGCAATCAGGGCTGAAGAAAATCTAAGACATTTTGCTCTTACCGGGAAACTTCTCAACAACAATCTAACGACACCCCAGGTTATTGCATTGCGTTTTGCGGAAGACACAGAGTTCCTTCTCTTAGCTGAGAGAGCAGCAAAAGAAAATATGAAGCCGGCTGAAATAAAAAAAGCCATTGTAAACTGGAAGCCTGACCATCACAGGGTTTGATCGGGATTTATTCTCCGCTTTATTTCGTCTTTACATCTTGAGAAATATTCCTGAATATTTTTTTATCAACAATATGCAATACCCATATCGATAGTAAAAGCCACATCATGCTCAGACAAAAACCAGCAATTACATCACTGGGAAAATGAACCCTGAGATAAACCCGGCTAAAGGCAATCGTTGTTGCAAAAAGGAAAAAAAATATTGTCGCTCCTACCTTCCATCCTCTTCCTATTTTAGATTGCCATAAAAGGTATACAATCAACCCGCAAAAGGTAAAGGAAGAAAATGAATGGCCGCTTGGAAAACTAAACCCGGTAACGTTCGTGATTAGCGGATCCATCGGACGGTGCCTTCTAAAAGTGTCTTTTAGAAAATATAATAATGTGGTACTTGTGATGCCGATCGATGCAACATCAAGCGCAAGCTTTCTGTTCTTTCTGAATAAAAAAATTAAAACAAGTATTGAATACGCAGGTAGCAAAAAGGCGGAAGAGCCGAAGAATGTAAATGCCAGGAATACTTTTGTCGCTATTGGTGATTCGAGCGAGAGAATTGCGGATGAGATCGCATTATCGAAACCGCTTTCATGCTCTAATACAATTTCATCAGTGATAACTACAAAGACAATAAGTGAAGCAAGAAATAAAACGATAGTAATTACAATTCGCAGCGTAATCCATTTCGCTATCGTTTCTTTGAATCGTGAATTTTCCAGCTTATAGAATTTATGACTTAAAAAATTATAGAACTCCCAATACTACGGAAGAAATTTTTAACCATTTTATTAAACATTAATCCTGCCATAAATAATTGCTTCAATGAAATCTTTTAATAATAAATACAATATCTCTAATACGACTCACCGCTGTTCAGAGGATCTCCACAAAGGCGAAGCATTTATCCATGAAAAGTTTTTTAAAACTTTTAGACGGATAACTATTTGAAAAGCCTTGGTAAAATTTGAAAAGGACCAGACACGCTTTCAAACAAATTTTGGAGGGACTGCATTACGACCTTATTTTTGCGCCGGAGAG
>JBDUEG010000194.1:0-5580 GCA_040002575.1 Ginsengibacter sp. | reverse complement strand
GTGGGAGATGGCTCTGCATTAGAATAAAACAAATCCTTTTGAGCTATCGCTGGAGCGCAAATATAGAGATAATTTAGACCTAGCCCAACCTCTGGAAAAATTGCCCTAGCCGGTACGGACGGTGGCACTTATACCTTCCAATTGTATACCTCTTTATCTTTCACTTCCTGCCACAAGTGTTGTATAAGCCCATCTGCTAAACCGATTTTGGGAACATAGATTTCCGATGCTCCGGCCCATCGCATAACGTTTACATATATCTGCAGTGCTGGTACAATCACATCGGCGCGGTCTTCACGCAGTTTGTAAACTGATATTCTATCTTCAAGAGATACATTACTAAGCTCTTTATAAAAATCCCTTAGCAGTTGCAGGGGAAGTGGTTTTGTATCTTTAGATTTACTGAGTGTATATATTTTATTGATGTTTCCTCCTGAACCTATTGCTATAACTTCCTTATGCCCTTTCGTTTTTTCTTTAATGTTTTCTTTCATCTCATCCCACTTCTCATCACTTACTTTATTTTTTAGAAGCCTTATTGTTCCAATGTCATAAGAGTCTTTGAACACAAGCCTGGTGTTACTGAAAAATGTAAGTTCTGTGCTGCCTCCACCGACATCAATATATAGATAAGAATGTTCTTTATCGAGATTTTCTGCAACATGATTTTCATAAATAAAGGATGCTTCATCGCTTCCTGATATCACTTCTATTTCGATTCCTGTCTCTTCTTTTATCATTGAGATTATCTCGCCGGCATTTAACGAATCCCGCATGGCAGATGTGGCACATGCTTTCACATATTTTACTTCGTAAGCCTGCAGCAAATTCACATAAGCTTTCATTGTATGCAGCAGCAGGTTTATTTTATAGTCTGAAATTTTACCCGTTTCAAACACATCAAACCCAAGCCTCAATGGAACTCTTATAAGTGACACTTTAGTAAACGACGGATTTTTTTTATCATCAGGCGTTACTTCAGAAATAAGTAATCTTGCAGCATTACTGCCAATATCAATCGCTGCCAGTTTCAACAGGTGTATAATTTTTCTTTAGTAAGTAATTATATGTTTCAATTTGTGACCGTGTTCTTTTCTCAGTTACGTTTTCTACGTACTCATTTGAAAGTTCATTGTCAAGAATCCTTGCTTTCACATTATCACCTAACTGGATTCTAAGAATTTCTTTTAATTCTTTTTGAATCTCTTTGTCAATGATTGGGCATGCGGCCTCCAGGCGGTGATCAAGGTTTCTCACCATCCAGTCGGCAGAAGAAATGAACACTCTTTCTTTTCCGTCATAGTGAAAAATAAAAATTCTTGCATGCTCAAGGTATTCATCAACTATGCTAATAGCTTTTACTTTTTTCTCGAATTTTCTATTTTGAGTTAACATGCAGCAAATTCCACGAATAACCATCCTGATCTTAACTCCTGCTTTCGCTGCATCATAAAGTTTGAGGATCAACTCTTCATCGCTCAAGGAATTTAGTTTTAGTGTTATGGATGCATCTTTGCCCTCCCTGGCACTTTTAATTTCTCTGTCAATGAAAGAATGAATTTGCTTTCTCATCGAAACCGGGCTAACGAGCAGTCGTTTACAATTCCTTAGCAAATGAACATTTTTAGGGTTTTCCAGATAACCGAACATCCGGTTAACATCTGCCATAATATGAGGATCGCTTGTAAGCAAACAGTGGTCTCCATACAAGCCGGCTGTTTTCTCGTTAAGATTACCAGTGCTTACAAAGCCATAATGGACCGTATGATTGTTACTTCTTTTTTTGATAAGACAAAGCTTGGCATGCACCTTCATATTGGGCACTCCTATGAAGACTTTCACTCCTGCGTCTTCAAGCACTTCTTTCCATTCAAGATTAGCTTCCTCGTCGAACCTGGCACTTAGCTCAAGGACGACGGTTACAGACTTGCCGTTACGTACGGCATTGGTAAGTGCATTAATAATATTTGAGCCTGAGGCAAGCCTGTAGCACGTTACTTTGATACTAATAACATCCGGTGCAATTGCAGCTTCTCTCAGCAAGTCAATTAATGAATCGAATGAATGGTAAGGAAAATTGAGGAGAACATCCCTTTGTAAAATAACATTGGTGACGCTGTCTACATTTTTAAAAAGAGGGTGTATGAATGGCTTCTTCCTTGGGTTTCTAACCTGGAATACGCTTTCAGGAAAATTAATAAAGTCTTTGAAATTATGAATCCGGGCGCCTGATTGAAGATTATCTTTTTCAGATAAACCGAGCCGCTTGATAAGATAGTTGAGCAATTCGCTATCGATATCTTTGTCAAATACGAATCGAACGGGTTTTCCTTTCTTACGGTTTTTTAAACCTTTTTCTATCTTTTGAATCAAGGGGGTAGATACATCATTATCAATATCGATCTCTGCGTCTCTCGTCACTTTTATAAGGTTTGAAGAGAATGTATCGTAACCGAAATATGAGAATATATTCGGAAGGCAATAGCGAATCACGTCTTCCAGCAAAATTATAAAGCTGCCCTGTTCAGTTGATGGCAGGGTTATAAATCGCGGCAACCTCGAAGGAACTGAAACCAGGGCAAATTTTTGTGGAACGCTTCCATCTTTTTTAGAGAGCTTGCATGCCAGGTAAATAGACTTATCATTGAGAGTGGGAAAGGCTTGGATACTCTCAAGCATTAGCGGCACAATATTACTTCTTACAGAATCATTGAAATAAGTAAATACAAAGTTTTGTTGTTCATGGTTAAGCTGCTTTTCATTGGCAAGAAAAATCTTCTGTTCTTTTAATTCTGATAATATATTTATCCATGTGCGGTTGAACTGGTTTTGCTGAATGGTAACCTTTACATTTATTTCTTCCAGGATCTTATCCGGTGTTTGTTCAAGATGCATATTTGCCTTGATGTTTACCTTATTCGCAAGTTCAATCATGCGCCTGAGTGTTGCCACACGTACCCTGAAAAACTCATCAAGGTTGCTTGAAAATATTCCAAGGAATTTTATCCTTTCCTTTAGCGGCACTGTTTCATCGCCCGCCTCCTGCAATACTCTTCCGTTAAAAGCGAGCCAGCTTATATCTCTTGTAATAGTTCTGCGTTTGTCCATTACTGCTATATATTATATTTTTTAATTTTCTCTATTATGCCAGTTGTGGAAAAACCAAACTCAAGAGGGATTACTTCCACTTTACCACTGTTCTCAATTACTTCCTTTGCACCTACAATTGTTTCAATACTATAGTCTCCTCCTTTTACAAGCACATTCGGCAACACTGACTTTATCACATTAAGCGGTGTATCTTCTTCAAAGATAACTACAGCGTCTACCATCAATAGAGATGCAAGCAGGAGTGCCCTGGATTGCTGGTTGTTGACAGGGCGGTCATTACCTTTTAATCGCTTTACAGACGCATCTGAATTGATACCCACTATTAGGATGTCTGCGAAAGAGGCAGCTTGTGTTAAGACTTTTATATGTCCTTCATGTAAGATATCGAAGACTCCGTTTGTAAACGAAATGGTTTTGCCTAAAAGTTTCCAGCGATTAAGTTGCGAAGCTAATAAGTCGTTTGTAAAAATCCTTTCGACAATTTTACTGCCTTGTTTCATTTTTTGTTCGGTTGTTATAAAAGAATAATACAAAACTTATAAATCCAGCGACGATTACTATACCCGTTGTTGCTCCCCACATTAGCCACCCAAAAGAAATATTATCAATTTTGTAAATGAGCAATACCTGCTGAACTGCCACGGGGAAAGCGCCTATGCCACCAGGGGCCACAATCATTGCAAGAGTTGCTAAAGATAAGACACTGAAAGCGGCGGTTATGCCAAGATCTGATGTAGAAGAAAGTGCATAAAATCCAACATAGATTTGAAGCAAATACATAGACCAGATAAAAAAAGTGTGTACAATAAAAGACGTTCTTTTCTTTAAATGCCTGATAGAAGAAAATCCCTCCTTAAGCCCAATATGAATTCCCTTTAGCCTGATTATATGCCTGTGGTTAGCATGTTTTTTAAACAGCCACCTTATGATTAGATTTATTAAATAAATAAAAAAAAGGCCTGCCATCAATTTTACCCAGAGGGGTATTACACTTTCCTGCCCTGAAATTTCCAGAAATTTTCTCTTCACAAAATTGCTTACAGTGTCAAGTTGTATTAAAATCGAAAAGATGATAAGTATTAAATAGCAAAAGAGGTCAAAAAATCTTTCTATCAGGATGGTTCCAATAAGTTTAGTAACAGGAATTTTCTCATAGCGCCCAAGTAAAGTACATCTTAAAACTTCTCCGGCCCGCGGAATAAATGTATTAGCAAAATAACCACACAACGTTGCATAAAATGCATTGACTGTGGAAGGATGGTATCCCATCGGTTCAATTAAAATTTTCCAACGCATTGCCCTGCTAAGATGACTTAGAAGAGACATAATTACTATCGGGATGAGTACAAAGTAGTTTGCAGTTTGCAGGGAATCCTGGAATTGTATTCTCTGTAGTGGTGTCATTTTACTAAGCTGCCACCACATCAAAACAATGCCTATACCAAGAAAAAAAAGATATTTTAAAACAGAGAAAAACTTTTTATTCATAGAGGGATACAAGATAGGAAACAGATTCCATTTAGCTTGTCACGATGAGGTTATCAATAAGCCTTACATTATTTAAGAATGCTGCAATCAAAATAACCAGGTCTTCATTTGATGATAAGTCATGGATAGTTTTGAGGTTTTCGGTAGTAGCGATCTCAAGGTAGTCGAGTTTGAATCCTAAAGATTCCAGGTGTCGTGCAGCGCTTTCCTTTAGTATTTCGATTTTACCTGGTGCAAGTTGTTTACTAATTTGTATGAGCGACTTATATAATTCCGAAGCAGTATCTTTTTCGTTTTCACTTAGCCTTAAATTACGGCTGCTCATCGCAAGCCCATTTGGTTCACGAAGTGTGGGAACTATTACAACTTCCGGAGTTTGATTCATCAACTTTAGAAGTCTTTTAATAACAAGGCTTTGCTGAAAATCTTTTTGACCAAGAAACAAATGCGAGGGTTGCACAATGTTCAATAGCCTTTCCACAACCATACATACTCCCTGGAAATGGCCTGGCCTGTATTTTCCCTCAAGAATGGATTCAAGATAGCCGATATCAAAGTGTTTCCTCTTCGCATTGTTATCAGGATAGATTTCTTTTTCATCAGGAAGGAATAAAATATCACAATCAACCGCGTCCAGCATCAATATATCGGCTTCTATAGTTACCGGGTAATTTTTATAGTCATCAGCATTATTGAACTGAACCGGGTTTACATATATACTGCATATCGTGGTGTCAGTTTCCTTTTTGCTTTTTTCTATAAGTGAAATGTGCCCGGCATGTAAAGCACCCATCGTGGGAACAAAGCCAATATTGACATTGTTACGTTTAATTTTTTTTAGGTGAGCCTGTAAGTCTTTGGAATACTTAAATATTATCATGTCGCTTTGAAATATGGTTCAACCTTGTGTTCAGCGTGATGAAACAAAAAAATAATTGTAACTTCGCCGCCTGTTAAAAAAAACTGATACAGCTAATTTAA
>JBDUEG010000193.1:0-5594 GCA_040002575.1 Ginsengibacter sp. | reverse complement strand
GAGCTTAGTTGATTAACAATTAGGTCAAGAGTTTTATGATATTTCTTATCAATAGAATAGCTATTCGATTTAAAATATATTGTCTCAACGAGCCCACTTTGGCTGTAGACTGTTGAATAAAAAAAGCAAAGTGTTGAAATGAATAGTAAAAAGTATTTTGAATATTTTTTTGTCATTGTCAAGTAGTGAATTAATAAGAAGGCTTAATAATTTGAAAGTGGTCTCAACAAATTGCCTACAACGCTGGTATTTCTGTTATAAGATGATATCACTTGTAAGATAACCAAAAAAAAAATTAATTAATAATCAGCTACTTACCAATCAACTTTTTGTATTGTCATTAGTACAATACGAATTTTTAAATTTAGCTATTTCCGCTAAAATGGCAATGGCTCTTCGACTGCTTCTATCTTTTCATCTGCTTGAATCTGTCCTTTTTTATCTAGCAATATCAGTTGATCAGCTACTATCTCAGTCACATACTTTTTTTGGCCCTCTTTATCCTCATACTGCCGGTAACGAAGCTTGCCCTCTACATATAGCATGCTGCCTTTGTGTATATATTTTTGCACAACGTTCACCAGGCCCCGCCATACTATTATTGTATGCCATTCAGTACGTGCCTGAACTTCCCCATTCTTCAAGCGGTAGCTTTCGGTAGTAGCCAGTGCCAGCTTTGCAACAGTTGTTCCATCCTGAAGGGTTTTACATTCCGGTTCTTTGCCTGCGTTGCCTATTAGCGATACTTTATTCAATCCTTTCATTTTATATGTTTTTAAACGTGTTAAAGCTTCTTTTGTCTTATTACCATTCTATTTCTTCATTCTTCCACAAGTCGTCAAGCGGGCTAACGATGTTGATCAATTTTTCTTTGCTCACATGTAAGTAGCGTTCTGTCGTCTTAATGTCGAAATGCCCGAGCAGGTCTTTTATGTATTTAATGTCAGTTCCTTTGTCTAGCAGGTGTGTAGCAAAACTATGCCTGAGACTGTGTATGCCTACGTCTTTACTTATACCTGCTTTTTTCCTGGCCGTAGAAAATATTTGTTGAAGAGTACGTGTGGGGTAAGCCGTACTAGTGTGCTCCGATTCAAACAAGTATATTGCCGGCCGCGGCTTATACTCGTGGAGATACTTTCTTAGCAGATCTAATAGCAACGGACTCAAATTCACATATCTGTCCTTTTTTCCTTTTGCACGCTCTATAAATATCTGCATTCTCTTACTGTCAATATGCTGAATTTTTAAGCGGGCAACTTCGCTTACTCTTAGTCCTGCGCTATACGCCGTAAATAATATGGCTTTATGCTTCTTGTTACTTAATGCATTAAAAAGCTTCCGAAGTTCAGTCTCATTTAAAAGTTTAGGTAGTAGCAATGGCCTCTTCGGCCTTGGTATTTCCCAAAAAAACTTTTCTTTTTTTAATACTTGCTCGTAGTAAAATTTTAATGCATTCATCCTGCTATGCAAAGTATTTTCACTCAGCTTCAGTTTTTCAAAACAGTATTGCAAATAATCTTTTATGCGGGGTACGGTAAACTCATAAGCAGGAACGCCACCTATTGTTTGTAAAAATTGCATGAATTCATTTGTGTATGTACGAATGGTTGACGGGCTATAACTCTTTAGCACCAGTTGCTGTTTAAACTTTTGAAGCGCTTCGTTATTTTCTTTACTTAATCTATAAGGAGGTATAGATTGCTGTACAGGTTTTGATTGTATTATTGCAGCTTTTGCAACTGCTGCTTTTGCTGCAAGTTTGGGTTCATTTGAAACAGGGATATTTTTTTTATTTTTTTTCTTTTCTAAAAGATATTGTTTCAATTGACCCACATCTATAATTGCTTTTCCGGCTAATGCTTCGCAAAGCTGCTCATAATTCTTTTCAGTACAGGGAATGTACCAGCACTTGTGAGTTTTGCTCCATTTAGCGCCGGCTTTCTTTTGAAAATAATGGTTCAGAGTGGCATTTTGCCCGGAATAAATACCTATGCATTCAGTATTATTATGGAATAAGGGCTTTAAAATAACAGCATGCATCTCTAAATCTAATGAAACGATTCCTTAATTCAGCATGGGCGTTTCAGTCTTTTATTCCACAAAAGCAAAACCCATGTTGGGCGTTAGTGCTACTTGTTGTCGCTACTTGGCTTTCGTCAGTGAGTCCGAATTATTAGCAGCAATCAATTTGGTTAGGATTGTCAAATAGTTTGATGTATATCTTTCGTATGCTGCTTTTGTTTTGTGTGCTATCACTAAATCCAAAGCAGGTAATACTTTTATGTATTGTCCAAATTACCTTGGGCAGTGTATGTTCCTTTATATGCACCTGTGTTATTGGGCGAATCCCAAACCCACCACAAATAACCGTAACCAAAATATCTCATGTACGCTCCGTCTTTATAATAAGGAGCTTTGAACTCTGTCATTTTTTTAACAGATGTAAGAGGAGTAATAATAGTATAAACCCAATTTGCTGTTGTAATTTGTTTGTCTTCCCATTGTCCATTCCGTATCATTAGGTATCCTAACCTTGCCATATCCCTTCTGGAAAACCACATTGGGTCAGCAGGATATATTGATTTTAAAAGGTGCAACAGGTTTTTTTTTAAAGAGAGGTAATACTCAATGGATCCTTATGGGCGCCAGTGTTTTCAGAACATATATCAAGACAACGCCCCAAACCATTGTGACTGCGACGGCTAAGCCTCCTAGTGAACGGGGAAAATAGGTGTTCGCGTAAATTCGACAGGCTTGAAATTCCTTTATTACAACCGAAAATTCCACGTTTTTCATCATCGTGAAAAGCACATACATGAACATCGCAATTGATTTATTCGGTGTGACTGAAGCATTCATGAGAACAAACATGCCCTCGTTGGTCTCCTGAACTCAATGATTTTTAATTGAGATTAGTCCTTATTCATATAGATAGCCATCGAGTATAAGCAGGGGATTATTTTTTACATCTTCGGCAAACAAAACCTGGTTATCCTTAAAATATCCTGCAATCATTACTATTTTGGAAATAGGAATGGTCGATTTTACAAATTTAAGTAATGGCTCACCGATGGGTTGATCGGGCAATCTGAATCTAAGATCAAAATCTTTATCGAAAATGGAAAAGCCTGCCATCACCTTATCGCTTTCATCTACCCTTATAAATAGTACCGGGTATTTATCGTCAAGAAGGTCAACGATAATCTTATTAATACCATAATCCTGGAAGTTTATATAGGTTGCTTCGTCAAATAAAATACTAAGAACCGGGTAGTCCAAACCCTGGAATTTCTTATCTTTTGGCACCAGCATTACTCCCTTCATTTTATTAAAAAACTTTTGCAGCTCTTTACCTTGCAGGGAATTTTGCTGATTACTTTTGCCCTTCTTATGTTTGTTTGCCATCGTGTATTGCTTTTTATAATTCAAATAGCTCACCTTGTTTGGTTTCTACGGGTAAATTTTGAAACTCAAAATTTTGTATTGGTGAGTATTTGTATTCTCCTTCTTTTTTTCGCAGTAGTATCATTTTGTTTGCTACAAATTTTGCAGTGAATTGGCGGTTACTATATTCCAGCCATCCCTTTTCATATTGCCAGGGCTTTAGTTTCCTGGCTGTGGTAAGGTGTCCGTCGCTAATGAAATGCGGTTTATTTTCAGCATCCAGTTTCATCAGCCGTTGCGCATCTTCCCTTATTTTTCTCACAAGCTCAGTTAATGTCACTTTGCTGGTTACATTTATATATATAGTATGCGAAGGAAAACTACCAAAGTCTTTGAGTTCGATTTTTACCGGGTGGTAGCCCATTGCCATAAGGTTAAGGCGGTTTATGATCCTTGCTTCAAAGGCTTCTATCTGTTTAAATGTCACCAAAATAAGCTGGGGCATATATACAGATGTATACTCAACTTTAAATTTTTCAATGAAGTCCTTTTGCACAGCCATTATCTTCTTCGCCAGATCTTCGTGCGGTGTGAGAATGATTTTATATTGATTAACCCTGTAGCCTGGTGTGCTTGTTAACTGACTGTTCATTGTTGACTCCTTCATTAAAATTTAAATCAATTTCCTTGCCTATAACATCAGCAGGGGATAGGTTTTTTGGGCGTAGGAAAATCCTTTCTCCGTAATTGATACGGTAGAGGATTCTACCATCGTTACAAAACCATCATCTTCTAATGCGCTTAAATCTTTCACGACTTCATCCCACGGCCCCTTTTGCTTTAATATTAATTCACGACTGGTCAGTATATAATTGGTGGGATGTGGATTGTTTTTCACAATACCATAAATCGTGTAGAGGGTTTTGATTTTTGTATTCATCGTTTGTTATTCTGGAATTTTTGCTTCGAGTGCCTTTATAATCTTTTCATACATCTCCGGGTCGATTGTTCGCGTGTCCATAACTCTTACTGTTTTTGATTTCCATACGCCATCGTCTCTTTTCAAACTGAATTGGTAATCGCCATTAAAACAAACACTGTATGGAAAATCGTTGTAGTCGCGGTATCCTACCCAAACAACCAGGTCTTCTTTTTTATACTTTATTACCAACTGATACCATTGGGAATTCATCACCAACACAAAGGTGTTGAGGTGTTCCGTAATTGCTTTAACATAAGGTTTATGTTCAGGATTATCTGCTACAAAATCTCCCCCTTCTTCAATGGGAGTTTGTACATCAGGGAAATTATCAGCATCATCGGTTAAGTATTCAAATAATTTCATTGGGTTACTCCGCGCTTCAAATTCCACCCCATCAGAGAATCTGACCCCGAAACCAACAAGTATTGGATCACGTGTAAAACCGACTATTCTAAAAGTCAGCTTTTTTCCGTTAACGACGCATTTTATGGATTGTGTCCGATAAAATTTTGTATTAATCATTCCAGCCCTCTTTGTATCCATTATATAAAGTTTGCAACAAAAGTATAAACTAATTTATTTAGTAAAAAATTTATTTGTTTTGATAAAATTTTTAGTTTTGTTAAAAGTATTAATATGGAAGAAGAAGCATTGAAAAAAATTTTTATAATGAGTTACGAGGGCGCAATTCCTGCAGGATTTCCTTCACCGGCACAAGATTATCTTGAAAAGCGCATCGATCTTAATGAAGTATTTATAACAAATGAATTGTCGAGTTTCCTCTTTGAATCTGAAGGGAACTCCATGATAAATGCCTTTATTCCACCTAGAGCAAAGTTACTTGTTGACAGATCGATTACTCCTCTAAACGGGGATATTGTTTTAGCAATTTTAGATGGAGAATTCACCATAAAATTTTTAAAAAAAAATGAATTCAAATGTTGGCTTTGCGCCGCTAATCCAAAGTTTCCAGATATTCAGATTACCGAAGAAATGAATATGAAGGTATGGGGCGTAGTGACCGGAATTTTTATAAAACCAAGAGACGTAAAATCATGTATGCTTTAGTGGATTGCAATAATTTTTATGCAAGCTGTGAACGACTATTCCAGCCTCACTTACAATATGTACCTGTAGTTGTATTAAGCAACAATGATGGTTGTGTTATTGCACGAAGCGAGGAAGCAAAAGCGCTTGGAATTGTAATGGGCACTCCGGCATTTCAGAA
>JBDUEG010000192.1:0-5621 GCA_040002575.1 Ginsengibacter sp. | reverse complement strand
AAAAAATTATACGGATTAAATGCCAGTGGAAGATCACCTGCGGCTATGAGTTTATCTTTTCTGCAGGCTAAAGAAAAACAAGGTATATCATTTACAAAAGGACCTTTTTCTGTAACCGTTCCAGGCTGTGTAGATGGCTGGTTTGAGCTTCATAAAAGATTCGGGCGACTCCCGCTACAGGAACTTCTGCAGCCAGCGATTAATTATGCAATCGAAGGAATTCCTATCACACAGGAAACAGCAGACAATATGCTGATGGATGAATCAATGATTAAAAAAGCTGATGTTCCTGGTTTTAAAAAACAATATTTTATAAACGGCTCGTTTCCCAAAAAAGGCGATATCTATAAAAACCCAAACCTTGCGCATACACTCGAAATCATAAGTAAAAAGGGCAGGGATGGTTTTTATTTGGGAGAGGTGGCACAAAAAATTCAGGATCATTTAAAATCAGTTGGAGGATTTATTACAACAAAAGATTTAGCCAATCATAGATCAGAATGGGTTGATCCGGTTTCAATAAATTATAAGGGATACGATGTTTGGGAGATGCCACCTAACGGCCAGGGGATAGGCGCACTACAAATGCTAAACATCCTCGAAGGCTTTGACTTTTCAAAAATTACATTTGGATCGAAAGAACACATTCACCTGTTTACCGAAGCAAAAAAGCTTGCTTACGAAGATATGGCTGCTTATTATGGTGATCCGGCATTTGGGAACATTCCAATACAAAAGCTATTATCAAAAGGGTACGCAGCGCAAAGAAGAAAATTAATTGATCCTGATAATGCCGGAATTTACAATCCTGGTTTACCGGCCGAAAGCCATACCATATATCTTACTGTGGCTGACAAGGAAGGAAATATGGTTTCACTTATACAAAGCAACAGTGCACTCTTTGGATCCCTGGAAGTACCCGGGGATTTAGGATTTGTATTGCAGAACAGGGGTGCTGGCTTCATTTTAAAAGAGGGGCATATAAATACATATGCACCAGGCAAAAGACCATTCCACACTATTATACCTGCCTTCATTACTAAAGATGGAAATCCTTTTTTGAGCTTTGGAGTAATGGGTGGCGATATGCAAACACAGGGCCATGTACAGATAATCATGGACCTTATCGATTTTGGCATGAGCCTACAGGAGGCGGGTGACGCACCCCGCATTTATCACAATGGAACTATCTATTCCAAAGGACATATCCAGGATGTCGGAACAACTTATCTTGAATCAGGTTTCCCTTATGAAAGCATAAGAGACCTTATCAAAGCAGGTCATAAAATAAGCTTTGGCGTCGGCATATATGGCGGGTTCCAGGCTATTATGAAAAAGAATGGCGTGTATTATGGTGCCTCAGATCCAAGAAAAGATGGACAAGCAGCAGGCTATTAATTTGTAGTCAGAGCGGTGGATTTAAGTTATTCGGACCACCGGGATTATTAGCTGGTGGTTCATTTGTTTTAGAAGTACTACCCATTTTACTTTCAATATTTCTTTTGATATCGTTAAAGCTATCCTTGATATTATCGGTTGGAGATCTAAACATATATGCAGAACCTAAAACTCCAAGCGCTGCAATTGCAGAAATGTATAGGCCAAAACCGACAAAGGAAGTTCCCATAACAGATTCGCTCATTTTGAAATAAAAGTAAATTATACTTAAGATGGCAATCGCTCCTGCGACCAACACAATCGCCCACATATTCTTATCAAGATGCTTCGTTTGATCGCCCAAATATGCTAACGCAGCACTAACTATAAAACATAAGAAAACCAGGATCCCTATGTCATGCATACCGTTTACACTTTGGGTATAGCCAAATATTGAAATAGATACCCATGGAAGGAACATAGAAACGATACCTGCAGCTGAAGCAATTAAAATAAATTTTCTTTGCTTGCTCATTGTTTGAAAATTCATAGCAATAATTTAAAGGTTGAAGAAATGAAAAAAACTTACAGTGAGGCTGCGCAGGTGAGAAGCATAGATCAGTTCTGAAAAATAGAAAAATGTTTATTATTAAACAAATATGCTATCGACGTATTTTGAATAAAATTTATTTAAAGCTAACTTTTTTCATTTCGCTATTCCGGCTGCGAAGGTTATCATTTTCACTCAGGAGCTGTGTGAATTCTTTTTGCAACAGAGCAAATTTTTCACGCATAGTTATCTCGGAAAGAAGTAATTGTTCAAGTTCTTTTTCTCTTTCCATTGAGGCATCAAGCTGCTTTTGTAAATTCATAGAGTCATTCTGCAGGGATTGCAGATCATTTAATCTTAATTCATAATCACTTTGCAATTGCGGATACCTCACTGTTCCCTCTTCAATCTCATTTATTTTATTTTGCGCTTCCTCAAGTGCCTGTTTGGTAAAATCCAATTCGTTTTCCAGTAATTCCTTTTTTGAATTTTCTTCATAATACAATTCTTTCCAGTCTTCCTCTTCCTCAAAATCAACGTTAATTGTATTGGAGGCTTTAGTTTTTTGGGGCGCCATAGCAATTTTTTCTTCCATCACTTTAAGGCGGTCCTGAAATTTTGAGAATTGAATATGATAGAAGGTGGTATTGTCTTCAACATGCTGCACTTTATTTCTTAAAATTTTAAGTGCGTCAGGGTGATCAGGAAAATTTGTTGAAGGGTTGGCATTTTTGTTGAACCGGAAAAAAAATCTTTTGTCTGCCGGCAGAAATTCATAGCTGCTTACAATCATCCTGTAAGCAAATATGATACATCCAACTAAAATGATTAAGGATACTATCCACCAAATCCACATAAGTCAGTCCTTTTTAAAAATGACAATTCGATATTAATTGAAATTATCCGGGGGATTACATCCTAAAGGATTTCAGAAGATATAGTTTCTGATTTTTGCAATCAGAAGAATAGGATTTAAAAGCGAGGTGTAAAATAAGAAATATTATCCGCTTACCAAAGTGCCCACCTTTTCGCCGGTTACAACTCTTAGTAATGTACCTGGTGTACCCATGTTAAAAACTATTATTGGGAGTTGGTTTTCCATACATAATGTAAATGCAGTCATATCCATAACCCTCAAATTTTTAGCTATGCAATCTGCGAAGGTTATTGTATCAAATTTTTTTGCACTTGCATCTTTTTCCGGATCTGCGGAATAAATACCATCTACCCTGGTTCCTTTTAAAATTACATCAGCTTTGATTTCGACTGCACGTAATGATCCTGCAGTATCAGTAGTAAAATACGGGTTACCTGTACCTGCACCAAAAATTACAACCCTACCCTTTTCCAAATGCCTGATTGCACGCCTGCGAATGTAGGGCTCAGCAATTTGCTCCATTTTTATAGCACTTTGCAGTCTCGTGTATACTCCAACCCGCTCAAGGCCACTTTGTAATGCCATGCCATTTATTACAGTTGCAAGCATACCCATGTAGTCGCCCTGGGCCCGCTCAATACCAGTTTCAGCTTCATTCATTCCACGGTAAATATTTCCACCTCCAATCACGATGGCTACCTGTACGCCCATTTCGGTTACAAGTTTTATATCCTCAGCGTATTTTGAAATTACCTGCGAGTTCAATCCAAAATTATTATCACCCATTAAAGATTCTCCTGACAACTTGAGAAGAATTCGTTTGTACCGTGGAAGCATGGAGCGGGATGAAATTTGATTTAGCGGGGCGAAGATAACGGAATTATAAATTGATTTACACCCACATTACTCACATAATGATTACAATAAAAAAGAGCTGCAATGCAACTCTTTTCTTGAAAAACTATAAATAATTAAAATCCGAAAGTCGATATTTTATTGACCCAAAGCCACTCTTTTAAATTCAACTACTTTTAAATCGGCGTCTACACTTTTAATATAATCACCTACCGATTTGTTGCTATCCTTTACATAAGGCTGTCCAAGTAAAGTACTTTCCTTGAAGAATTTATTGATTTTACCCAAGGCAATCTTCTCGGCCATTTCAGCAGGCTTGCCTTCTGCTTTTACCTGTTCGATAGCTATGTTCTTCTCACGTGCAACAGTTTCTGCAGGCACCGAAGCCTGATCAATTGCTATCGGGTTCATAGCCGCTATCTGCATAGCAACATCTTTACCTGCATCTTCGGCATCTTTATTCAGGCCAACTAACACACCCATGCGATAAGCGCCATGAATATATGCGGCTACAAAGGGAGCATCAATCCTCTCAAACCTTGAAACACTTATTTTCTCGCCGATCCTGGCAACCTGGTCGTTTAATTTATCCGCTAAACTTTGCCCTTCCACCATCAATTTATTCAAATCATCAGCGCTCTTAATATCCGCTTCAATAACAGCATTCATTATTGACTGAGCGAAAGCAATGTAATCGGAGTTTTTACTTACAAAATCAGTTTCACAACTTAGGTTTATAATGAAGCCCGTTCTGTTATCTTTCGCTGTTTGTGCAATTATAACACCTTCGTTCGCTTCCCGGTCTCCACGAAGTGCTGCCACCTTTTGTCCCTTTTTTCTTAGATAATCTATCGCCTCTTCAAAGTCACCATTAGATTCCGTTAGAGCCTTACGGCAATCCATCATTCCTGCACCTGTTTGCTGGCGCAACTTATTAATATCAGCTGCTGTAATAGTTGTTGTCATACCCTGTATCCGCCTCAGGCGGACTAATTTTTTAAATGAATAATATTTTTATGTTTTCCTCAACCCCCTTTAGGGGCGGGGTTTACCTGCGGCCACCTGGTCCACCTGGCCTGCTACCACCTCCGACTCCAGGGCCAGATACACGACGCTTTTGTGGGCCTGCCGGGCCACGGCCTTTACCTCCAGCCGGACTACCGCTACCGCTTCCTCTGCGGCGATCTCTTTCTTCTTCATTTCCCACTTCAAATTTTATGTCACCAGTTTCACGGTCATCCGTTTCTTCGTGATCTTCGTCTTTCTCAGCTTGCCTTTCAGCAAGTCCCTCCGCAATTGCAGCTACTATGTAATTAGTAACGATTGCAATTGACTTTGTGGCATCATCATTCGAAGGAATTGAAAATTCTACTTTATTAGGATCACAGTTGGTATCAACCATCCCAAAAGTTGTGATGTTAAGTCTTTTAGCTTCTGATAGAGCAATATGCTCATGGCCTATATCAACTAAAAATAATGCTGCAGGTATTCGGCTTATCTGTGCAATACCACCCAAGACTTTTTCCATTTTATCCCTGTCGCGGGTGAGCGTTAAACGTTCTTTTTTGGTGATACTGTCTAATGATCCATCATTTAATAATTTCTCAATGCTTTGCATTTTCTTTACGCTCTTACGAACCGTATTAAAATTAGTAAGCATTCCGCCAAGCCAGCGTTCCGTTACAAAAGGCATATTCACACGCCTGGCTGCTTCAGTGACTATTTCTTTCGCCTGCTTTTTAGTAGCTACGAACATTATTTTTTTGCCACTTTTAGCAATAGATTTTAATGCCGCCGCTGCTTCCTGTAGTCCTTCAACAGTTTTGTTGAGATCAATAATGTGAATACCTTTTTTCTCAGCAAAAATGTAAGGTAACATTTTAGGATTCCATTTCTTTTTTAGATGTCCGAAATGAACCCCTGCTTCTAAAAGCTGCTGTTGTAAAGAAGTATTGTTTTCCA
>JBDUEG010000191.1:0-5621 GCA_040002575.1 Ginsengibacter sp. | reverse complement strand
GTGAACATTATCTTCCGGCGATCAATCTGCCGCCATCATAAAGACACAAAACGTTTGCATTGTCTTCGGTAAGGCAAAATCTTATGTCTTCCTCGAGGCCAAATCCCATAAGCCGGTGGTAATGGCTTGCATCTTTTTCTTTCATAAATTCAAAAAGATTGCCCCTGGCAAGCAGATACAGTGACTCCGAAATTTGACATGAATCACAATTTTGATGGAATTTATGTTTTATGCGATTAATGATTGCACCTGCAAGTAAGGTGTCTTCGATATTAATGCGGTCTTTCCAGCCGGCACAAGCAAGTATGACGTTTCTATCCTGGCTTAATAAATATTCACATACTGAAGAAATATTACAAAAGGATGCCGTAAGAATACCCGGGGCTCCTTCAGTCAGAGCCATGTGCAGCAGCTTGGTGCCGTTTGTTGTTGTAAGGACTAAAATCTTGCCTTTGATAAAAGCCGGGGTATATTCTAAAGGAGAATTGCCATGTTTTAATCCTTCTGCTATTTGCCCATCTCTTTCACCTGCGGTGACGACTTCCATTTGCTTACCTAGCTTAATACACTCCGCAACGCTGTCTACCGGTATTATACTTTTTGCACCATTGTATAAGGCCGATGCGATTGTTGAGGTTGCCCGGAGCACATCAATTATTACCACAATACTGCTGCTTACATCATACAACTGCAATAAGGAAGGGGAGAGGGAAGCAGTTAACGATGGCTGTGCATTTTTTTTAGGCATTAATCTAAATCTTTTTAAATTTGTTATGCAGCTTTGGTTATTCAAAAGGCATTTTAACCACCTTGGCCGTGAGTAACTTGTCTCTTACTTTGATATACACTTCAGTATCAATTTTTGAATAGTTCGTTGCAACATAGCCCATAGCAATTGCTTTATTTAATGTCGGGGATTGTGTGCCGCTTGTGACGCATCCTATCAATTCACCATTAACATCCTTTATTTCATACCCATGGCGTGGTATTCCTCTTTCTACCATTTCCAATCCAACTAATTTTTTCGAAATACCATTGGCTTTTTGTTCTTCAAGAATATCTTTTGAAATAAAATCTTTTGAAAACTTCGTGATCCAGCCAAGGCCAGCTTCTAATGGTGATGAATCGTCATCAATGTCATTCCCATAGAGGCAATATCCCATTTCCAGGCGTAGCGTATCTCTTGCTGCGAGTCCTATCGGCTTAAGTCCTTTGGGGGTGCCTTCGTCAAATATTTTCTTCCAGATTTTGTCAGCGTCTTCATCTTTATTTTCAAAATAAATTTCGATACCTCCGGATCCTGTATAACCTGTAGCGCTTATTAAGACGTTATTAATGCCTGCAAATGTGCCTTTCACAAAAGTGTAATACTTCAGATTCATGATGTCAATATCTGTAAGAGGCTGCAGGATTTTTGTGGCGTTAGGGCCTTGTATAGCAAGAAGGCACGTCTTTTCAGAAATATTATGTATCTCAACGCCTTTCCTGTTATGTTTTTTTATCCATTGCCAATCTTTTTCAATATTAGAGGCGTTCACGACCAACATATATATTTCGTTCTCTTTTATGCAGTATACAATCAGGTCATCAATGATTCCACCTCTATCGTTTGTAAGACAACTATATTGTGCACGCCCAGCTATAAGTTTTGAGGCGTCATTACTTGTAATGTCTTGTATCAGGGCAAGTGAGTTTTCGCCTTTCAGGATAAATTCTCCCATATGGCTTACATCAAAGATGCCAGCGTTCTTACGTACTGCGGCGTGTTCATCGTTAATGCCGGAATAACTTATTGGCATATTGTACCCCGCAAATTCAGCCATCTTAGCGCCAAGAGCAATATGTTTTTCAGTGAAAGGAGTACTTTTCATATCGTTTTAAAGTTTGCAAATTTAGACGAAATAGATTTATGGAATCCCGGATTATTTATCTGTTAGGATCAACCAATTCGTTCTTATAAATATTTTGAAAACTACTTATGCTGAGTAATAGTTACATGGAGGAGAGTTTCATTTAACAAAAAAGGCCCCATGCATATGCATGAAGCCCTTCATTATTCAACTTCAACCGAAAGATGTATTAAATATGCATTACAAAACTATAATCTTGTTTACCATTCCTATTGTAAGCTTCGCCGGGAGTATTGTTATGATCCAGCTTTTCAATTTTTTGTTCGAGTTTTTCTTTAGCGTCTCTTAATGAGTCTTTCATTTTCATGATTTGCTTTTCCTTTAATTCCCTTAAAGAGTCTACTGAACTTTGAATCTTTTGAATTTCTTTTTCTTTTATCATCCTAAGTGAGTCCACTTTATTATGTTGGTCATACCTGTAATTTTCCGTATCCTGGTCAGCATTATAATTATCTCTCCGGTTATCTTGTTGAGAGCGCCAGTCATTATTTCTATTATAATCGTTAGCAGGAATTCCGCTTAGAGTGTACAATCCATTTTCGTGCATTACATATTCAATACCATACTGAAAATCATAGTCATCATCCTCCCAATTATACCAATTTTCATCATTAAATAGCGGGCCGTGGACACGTATGTTCCTGTTGTAATCAAGGTTTTTGTTTATTTTAATGTGCTTTCCAACCGGAACGTAAATGATGACTATTACACTTTGGTTTCTAAATTTATCATTCGTATTAATGGCTATCGCCTTATCCATCATCAACAAGGAATCTTTTTGAAAGACAGAATAATTAATAAGTGAAGCCAGCGTATCTGCGTTTCTCCTCGTGTTACCATTGCACATTTTAATTACGCTAACCTGGAAGCTATCTACAGGAGATTTTTCAATCCTTATTCTTACGTTGCCGATGTATGCAGTGTCATCATCAAAAGTTGCAAATGGCTCCAGCCTGAACCATGTATTAGCCCTGTTATATCTTGTATTACTCAACGAGTTTACCTCAAGGCTTTGAACACCGGCGTTTTCTAATGCGATTCTTTCTTCATTTGCGGAACTGGTTCTTCTGAAGTCTTGTCCCACTGAAATAAGTAGTGATATAAAACATATAATACCTAGAAACCACAGACCTAAAAAGGAATAACGTATGATACGCTTATGAGTTTTTATCCTGGCAATTCTCCTTATTATGAAAGTAATAATGCCAACAACGGGAACTCCGATAAAAAAGATAAGTGTTCCCCATGCTAATACACTTTGCCACCCTTCGTTAAGTACAAAATTCTTTAATGGAAACAGGCCTATTGAAACTACTCCCAAAGCAAATAAGGCAACGATAAGCGATAAGGCAATGCAACCTAAAATGGTGTATGCAAATATTTTAAACAAGATGACTATAATATTGCCTATCGCTCCACTCGTGCGTTTTGCTGCGTAGGTTACTTCTTTCCCCATATCAGTACTTCTTTCTCTGGCTATAGATCCTACCTGCATGCCCACTTTATTCATTCTTTCCTGCACACCTTTCATCTCCTCCACCACGGAATTTTTAATAGAATTCAAATCGACTTTCTCTCCCTTCATTTCCAGTTTTTCTGAAGTTGTACTGGCCTCTGGTATTACCAACCACAAGATGATGTAGATAATCAATGTGCCCGGACTGAATGAGAAACTTAAAAAATTAGGGAATGTGAGTGGCCCGATATGGCCCCACCTGAAAAAGAACGATATAAATGGAATCAGGAAAAAGACGCGTGGAATCCAGGCATTCACATTGAAGTAGCTACCCATTCCACTACACACACCACCTATTATTTTATTGTCAGGATTCCGGTAAAGTCTTTTACGAACGCCATTGACCAGTACATTACTTCCTGGAACAAATATCCAGAGAAGGATGTAAGCAAGAAACCCAATTCCTGAAATAATGAATATTACCCTCACAATTACGGGGTCGATGCCCAGGTATGCGGCAATGCCACTACACACACCACCCAATATCTTATGGTTATCATCGCGATATAATCTTTTACCCTTTTCGCCAAACCTGGTGAATTGGAATTTTTCGCTTTGATCATTGCTTTGATTGTGCTTCTCGTCTTTAGCTGATTTTTCTCCACCATCTGCTTCTTCAAAATCCTGCGGACGACCAATGTTTTTGAATATCACATTTACATCATCATCAGTTATACAAGTTGATCCGTTTTTTAATCTTTCCTGGAAAAGCTCGCTAATTCGGCTTTCTATATCATTTATGATCTCATCGCGGCCTTCTTCATCTGCAAAATAGTTCCGAAGACTTTCTACATACTGCTTTAGCAATTCATAAGAAGTTTCCTCGATGGGAACAACACTGCCCTGGAAATTTATATTAATTACTTTTTTCATGACTAATTCAATTTATTAATTTGTTGAAGTTGATTATGGGTTAGTTTTTTTTACCGGTTATTGCATCCACAGCATTTGCGAGTTCAAGCCAGGTGGCTTCGAGTTCCTGGTAAAAGTCTGCGCCCTTCTCAGTAAGTGAAAAATATTTTCTTGGGGGCCCGCTATTACTTTCTACCCATCTATAGGTAAGAAATTCAGCATTTTTTAACCTCGTCAATAACGGATAAAGGGTTCCCTCCAAAATGTTGAGATTTGCAGCTTTCATTTTATCGATAATATCACTCGGATAAGCTTCACCTAATTTGATGATAGATAAAATGCAAAATTCCAAAACCCCTTTTCGCATTTGGCTTGCTGTGTTATCAATATTCATGTTTTGATATTTTTCTAAAAGTTGTCATTGCTTATGTTTCTAAAACAAAGATAATAACAATTATAATACTATGCAATACATAATACCAGTTTTTTAAAGGTAGTGTATTATCGACGCTACCCGTTTTTGCCTTAAAGCTAGTATTGACAATAGTTTGAAAGGATTTAAGCAATCAAAAGAAATTATTATAAATGTATGAACGGACTATTACCGGGAGGATCGGCAAAGATTTGAAAAGTCTTTCGCTAACAAAAATGGCTTTTAAGTTTCTATTAACGAGCGCAAAATTGACTTTTATAAATATGCTCGTCTAATTAAAAAACCAAAATAATGAGAAAGAATTTATACTTCATGGCGATGCTTATTTTTTTTGCATCATGCAGCAGCACGAGGAACTCTATAGCTAATACACAAGAGGATATCATTTTATTAAATGCTATAAAGAGCTTAGATAAACATTCATCAGACACGAGCCTTCAAAATCGCCTTAGTAGCCTTTATGAAGCCGCCGCAAAAGTTCACTTGAACAATATTGATGTTTATAGCACGCTGATTGAGCCCGGCAAATGGGATAAAATTATTAGTGAGTACAACGCTTTACAACATTTATCCGATGTAATTAATAAGTCGGCCAGCGCTAAAAAGTTGATGCAGCCTGATACCTATGATGCAAAAATTGAGGTAGAAAAAGAGCATGCTGCTGACGATTATTACAATATCGGTATGAGCTTAATAAACAACAACGATAAACAATCATCCAGGGATGCTTACTATGCTTTTAAAAAATCGTTGCTGTTTGTTTCTATGTATAAAGACGCAGAGAGGCAGATGAACACTGCTTATCAGAATAGTATCCTTAGTGTAGTTATAAATCCTGTGACAGATAATTCATATTATTATAATAACGCCGGCTGGAACAATTATGGAAATAGTTTTAATAACGACTATT
>JBDUEG010000190.1:0-5634 GCA_040002575.1 Ginsengibacter sp. | reverse complement strand
GTTTGAAGCATCAAGTGATCCGCTTGCACCGCCTGCACCCACAATTGTATGAATCTCATCAATGAACAAAATAACGTCACGGTTTTTTTCAAGCTCATTCATTATCGCTTTCATTCTCTCCTCAAACTGTCCACGGTATTTGGTACCGGCAACGAGTGCCGCAAGATCAAGAGAAACAACTCTTTTATCAAACAAAACCCTGCTTACTTTTCTTTGAATGATGCGTAACGCCAGACCCTCAACAATGGCTGTTTTACCAACGCCCGGCTCACCAATTAAAATTGGGTTGTTCTTTTTACGCCGGCTGAGTATCTGGGAAACCCTTTCTATCTCAGTTTCGCGACCTACTATAGGATCGAGCGTGCCCAACTCAGCAAGCCTGGTTATATCCCGGCCAAAATTGTCGAGCACCGGAGTTTTTGATTTTGCCTGAGCCGCAGATCCTTTTGAAGTACGTTGTTGGGAATAAGACTTTCTCTCTTCATCAAACTCTTCACCTTCGTCATCCTGGAACTCAGCTTTGGGATCGGTCTTTACATAACCAAGTTCATTCTTGAACATATCATAATCTACGTCGAACTGGTTAAGAATTTGTGTTGCAATATTTTCTTTATTTTTCAAAATTGAAAGCATGAGATGCTCGCTTTCCACCAGTGGACTTTTGTTAGCCTTTGCTTCAAGAACAGTAATTCGAATTACTTTTTCGGCTTGCTTTGTAAGGGGTAAGGAGTTTATGTTTGCTATGTTCTTACCAGTTTTATCCTTCACCGCAAGTTCTATCTCCTTACGCAGCTCATATAAGTCAACATTGAAAGCCTTTAAAATTTTTATAGCAGTATTTTCACCATCTCTTATAAGACCGAGAACGAGGTGCTCAGTTCCTATAAAATCATTACCTAACCGCAATGCTTCCTCCCTGCTATAGGAGATGATTTCTTTTACCTGTGCTGAAAAATTGTTGTCCATATTAATTCAATTTATACTATACAATAATAACGAATAAAATCTACTATTAGTTGCTAAAACAAATTCACAGCCTGTTGAAAACCGTACAAAAAAAGGTTAAATTAAAATCTTATTTTTTCGAAAATATCTAACTATAAATTTTCTAAAGCTACCTAACCCGCCCTCTTTCTTTTATACCTTTGGGAGAAATGTTTTTGATTTAAAACTAATAATCACCAGATGAAAGTCAAAATTGATACCAAAGAAAAATTTCACGTCATAACTATTGAAGAGCCTGATTTAGCTGCTAATATGACAGAAGACTTACAAAACTTATTGCTTTCATATGTTGCGAAAATTCCCTCCAATGTGATTATTAATTTTAAAAATGTTCAACAAATCAATGAGCTTACTGCTAACACCCTGGCTACAATTCAACAAACATTTTACGATTCAAATTGTTCGTTAGTCATTTGCCATTTGCAACCTGATGTTGAAACGTATTTAGACGACAAAGAATTGTTGGAGACTATGAATATTACTCCAACAGAAAGTGAAGCCTGGGATATTGTTCAGATGGAGGAGATAGAAAGGGAGCTTTTTGAATGACAAGAGACACCGAACGATGATACAAAACAACGCCACATTAATGCTTAACGATTTTTAACTCACTCTGTGCTTGCCGTAACAATTTTAGGAAACAACTCTGCTGTACCTGCGCATAACAGGCACCCTACTTCACAGATTATACAAATACAGGATCATAAGTTTCTGGTGGATTGTGGCGAGGGTACGCAGATGCAAATGATGGCTTATAAAATAAGGCCCGGAAAGATTAATCATATTTTCATTTCACATCTTCATGGCGATCATTATTTTGGGCTCATCGGACTTCTAACAACGCTTGGGCTTAACAATCGTAAACATGAGCTCACTATCTATTCGCCGCCATTTCTTCAAGACATCATTGAGCTACAATTCCAGGCTGGAGACACCAGGCTCCCTTATCCGATACATTTTACTATGCTTACGGACGAGGGAATTATTTTCCAGGATAAGAAAGTAACAGTTGAATGTTTCCGGGTAAACCATCGCATAGAATGCTGGGGGTTTCTTTTTAAAGAGAAAAAAAATATCCGAAAGATCGATCCTCAAAAAGTAGTTGAGTACAATATACCTTCTTCTCATTTCGAGATGTTGCAGGAAGGCAATCATTATGTTTCTCCATCAAATGAAACTATATTAAATGAGCTACTAACTGTACCGGGTAATCACGCAAGCTCTTATGCTTATTGCGCAGACACTGGATATTTTCCACAAATCGCTGAAAAAATAAAAGATGTGGACTTAATGTATCATGAATCAACGTATCTGCATGCTTTTGAAAAAAAAGCAATGGAAAGATTTCATTCCACCTCAAGGCAGGCAGCCACCGTTGCAAAACAAGCAAATGCAAAAAAATTACTGCTCGGGCATTTTTCTTCTATTTATGAAAACATTGAAGAGTTCAAAACTGAAGCGAGCGAAATCTTCGAAAACACCGAGTGTGCAATAGAAGGAGTCTGCTATATCGCATAATGTACGAAGTATCATTATTCGCATAAAGTAGACCAAATGCTTTATCGAAGATATCAGGCCATGTCGTGTGTTTGAAACAAAGTTGCAACAGCCTGCTCAACTTTCTTTTGGAAAGAAGAACTTAATGGCACCAAAGGAAGGCGTAGGATGTTTTCAATGAACCCCATTGCTGAAAGAAACCCTTTGACACCTGCGGGGTTATTTTCAACAGAAAGCAATTCATTTGCTTCAAACACTTTATAATGCAGCTTCCTGGCAGAGGCAAAATCTTTCTGCAAAGCATAATTTACCATAGCCGAGAAATCTTTAGGACAATAATTTGCGGCGACACTTATAACTCCATCCATTCCACATGCCATCAACGGAATTGTGAGTTGGTCATCGCCACTCACCACTAAAAAATCCTCTGGACAATTTTTTAAAATATGCATGCATTGGATCACGTTGCCGCTTGCTTCCTTAATGCCGCCTATATTCTCACATTCATTGGCAAGACGGACCGTTGTTTCTGCGGTTATATTACTTGAAGTTCTTGCGGGAACATTATAAATTAAAACAGGCTTTGGTGAAGCTTCTGAGAGGGCCTTATAATGCTGATATATTCCTTCCTGTGATGGCTTATTATAATGGGGACTTGCCGTTAAGATTGCGGCGGCATTGTCAACCGGAAGCCGCTCCAGCGTTTTGATGAGCTCTGAAGTATTATTACCGCCAACGCCCACAACCACCGGAACGCGATTGGCAGTTTTTTCAAACGTAAAATTAATGATGTCAATTTTTTCTTCGTTAGATATAGTAGAGGCCTCACCGGTGGTTCCCAGGGAAACAATATAATTTACGCCATTGGTAATTACATAGTCAATCACCTTCCCAAGCGCATCATAATCTACCTCAAAGTTCTTTTTGAAAGGCGTTACCAAGGCGACGCCCGTTCCTTTTAAAGAGTTTTTTAACGACATGAAAAGTGAATGGTTGATTCGATTAATTAGTTAGTATTGATTATTCTATTCCTCATCCCAAAAGCCCATCTTACCAAATTTTTCGATGCGCTGAGTTACTCTATCTTCCGGAGAAATCTTTTTTAATTCAGCTATTACTGGTTTTATATAAGCCTTAAGATTCGCCGCTGCTTCATCATAGTTCCAATGTGCACCGCCAAGTGGCTCAGCAATAATACCATCTACTAAACCAAACCTAAACATGTCTTCTGAAGTTAGACGCAACTGCTCAGCAGCAATTTCTTTTTGTGCCCAGCTTCGCCAAAGAATAGTGCTGCAGTTTTCAGGTGAGATTACGCTGTACCACGAGTTTTCCATCATCAATACTTTATCACCTACACCAATTCCTAAAGCACCACCACTTGCGCCTTCTCCTATGATAATACAAACTACAGGGACTTTCAGGCGAATCATCTCATAAATATTTCTGGCAATTGCTTCGCCCTGTCCACGTTCTTCAGCCTCAAGACCAGGGAACGCACCGGGTGTATCTATTAGAGTTATTATTGGCTTTTCAAATTTTTCCGCAAGCCGCATTAAACGCAATGCTTTTCGATATCCTTCCGGGTTAGCCATTCCGAAATTGCGCCATTGCCTTGTCTTTGTATTAGTGCCCTTTTGCTGGCCAATTACCATGACGGTTTCTCCATCAAGCTGGGCAAAGCCACCTACCATAGCCTTGTCATCTTTCACATTGCGATCACCATGAAGTTCAATGAAATTGGTGAACATCTTTAAAATATATTCTAAAGTATAAGGCCTATCGGGATGCCGGCTCAGTTGAACTTTTTGCCAGGGTGTAAGGCGCTCCGTAATTTCTTTTCTTTTTAAAAGAATTGATTGATCAAGCTGATTTATGATTGTGTTGTAGTCAACCTTCGGATTCTTTGAAGCCAGCCTTTTATTCTCTTCGATCTGATCGTATAGTTCTTTTATCGGTTGTTCAAAATCAAGAAATTGCCTCATATGCTTATTTTAAAACCGTATTTATTTTACTCAGAAATAAACTATCAAAAAAATCTTCTTTGAAGCGATGAAGTTACGATCTCAAATTTAAAAAGTAAAAAGTGCCGGTTTCACCAATAACTTACAATTCTTGTAGAGTACTTCAACTAAATAAATTATCAAATTAAAATCAAGCCATGCTTGGTTAAATTGAAATTTAATTATCTTGCGCTCCCGAATTACGGATTGGATCGGTAGTTCAGTTGGTTAGAATGCTGCCCTGTCACGGCAGAGGTCGCGGGTTCGAGTCCCGTCCGGTCCGCATTGGTTTTCAAGTAACCCGCTCTGGTAGCGGGTTTTTTATTTTTTTCTCGATTTTTTACTCGATCTCAAACTTTCTACACTATTTCTTTACAAGTCATTTAAGAAACCAATGTAAATTTACAGAATAACATTTGAAGGCGGATTAGGCATTTTACTGCCCATAGTTTCTCTTAAATAGAATTATACTAATAACACAAACCCACCTCTTATTTCACAATATTTTCATTTTACTTACTTTCTTGATAATTTGATTAACGAATCGATAGTTAGCAACTGCAAATTTTTTATTTCTTTTATTTTTTAATCAGTGATGTTCTCAATAGTTAAATGGCAAATTAATGGATGCTTCCACCCATCAAAATTTAGCCATGTATTGTTGTTACTAATTAAGCCGCCTAATTTTGGTTTAGAATTTCAATTGTGAACAAGAAAATGTAGAAGTATGAATGAAACACTTATGTTATTTCCCATAACTCCCTCCGAGTTTTGGAAACAAATCAGAACTACCATCGAAGAGGTTGTTACTGAAAAATTAGCTCAGGGAAATATCTCACAAACCAGCTCAATCTTCCCGAAAAAGTCTTTACTGAAAGCATCAGATGTCTGTGAAATCTTCCAGGTGTCGAAGCCAACCCTTTATGAATGGCTGAAGCAAAACAAGCTTAAAAGTTTTAAGGTTAAATCAAGACGATATTTTAATCGGGCAGATATTGATGCACTGATTTCCAGCGGCAGGTAATCTGTTCAATTTAAAAAATAACCATAAACCTTATCCAATGAACTGTGCGGAAGCGAACCAGCTTGATATTGCGGAATATCTTAATTCTATCGGGTATCAGCCTCA
>JBDUEG010000189.1:0-5670 GCA_040002575.1 Ginsengibacter sp. | reverse complement strand
CAACTTACAGGAAGCTTGATGTGACTAATACGGTTGTTACCAGCCAAAAAAGTGATGAGAGCCTTCTTGGCAGAATTGAATATGCAGTGAATGAATGGAAGGGTTTTTTTAATGGAAGTTTTTTATATGAAATAGGATCCGGGCAGGAACAGAAAAGAGAATACACATACATTGAAGTTCCCGCGGGACAAGGTTACTACACATGGATAGATTATAACAATGACGGTATTCCGCAGCTTAATGAATTTGAAGTAGCTATTTTCGAGGATCAAAAAAAATGGGTAAGAGTTTTTACTCCAACCAACCAATATGTAAAAGCGAACTATGTACAGTTCAATTACAGTGTAGCCCTTAATCCTAAATCAATAATAAATCCCGCCACGAAAAATAATCTTTTAAATTTTTTAGGAAGATTCAGCACTGCCTCCGCACTGCAGATAAATAAAAAAGATATTGCCAAAGGATCATTTGAATTCAATCCATTCAGTAAAAAACTTGTGGATACAACGTTGATCACACTAAGTTCTTTTTTGTCAAATACACTTTACTTCAACCGTACCAGTGTTAAATGGGGAGTTGATGTTACGCATCGCCTTAATAGCAACAAATCGTTGTTAAGTTATGGGTTTGAAGGTCGTAAACTTAGAGACCTTACACTTAAAGGGAGATGGAATCTTAGCCGCTCAATAGCAACTTCTTTTACAAATAAATATATAAAGAATGAATTGAACACGCCTTCCTTCGCCAATAGAAATTATAAGATCAATGAAACGTCTGCCGAGCCTTCCATTAGCTACATATATCGCAGTGATATCAGGGTGAGTCTTATTTACACATACGACATTAGGAAGAATACAATTCTTGAAATGGAACAGGCAATCAATAATGCCATTGCGGCTGAAGTTAGATATAATGTACTCTCTGCCGGAACATTGAACGGACGATTTTCTTATAACAACATTAATTATAAAGGAAGCGCCTTAAGTACAAACAGCACGGTGGGCTATATAATTCTTGATGGGCTTTTACCAGGCAAAAATTTTTTATGGAATGTAGAGCTTACAAAAAGAATTGCAGGTAATATAGAATTGAATCTTCAATACGAAGGTAGAAAGCCCGGTGATACGCGTACTATTCATACAGGCCGTGCATCGGTGAGGGCGATATTATAATTGGCTATTTAGCTAATTCGCCAATTGTCACATTATCCAATAACTTTACTTTCACAAATAACCAACGTGAGCCACGAAGCGATTTCTGTTTTTGATATGTTTAAGATAGGAGTTGGCCCATCAAGCAGCCATACACTTGGGCCATGGCGTGCCGCCAACATGTTTATACAATCCTTGGAAAATCAAGGTTTATTAAGCCAGGTTTGCAGGCTTGAAATTTTATTGTATGGATCTCTTGCAAAAACTGGCAAAGGTCATGGTACCGATATCGCAGTGCAATTAGGGCTTAATGGTGAAGACCCCGTTACATTCGATGTTAACATGATTGAATCGAGGATTGATGATATTAGGTCCATGAAGAAAATAATTTTAAATGGCAAATATGAAATAGATTTTGAGCCGGATGAAGACATTGAATTTCTGATCACCGAAACACTTCCTTTCCATTCCAATGCACTTACTTTCTTAGCAGTTTTAAAAAATGATGATCACATTGCTGAGACTTATTATTCAATAGGTGGAGGTTTTGTGCGAAGAGAAGGAGAGCAGCTTAATGCAAGCTCAGAAGTAATTTTACCTTTCCCGATAAATGATGCGGATGACCTGCAGCACTGGTGTATGAAAACAGGCATGGCCATAAGCGAGGTTGTTATGGAAAATGAGAATGCGTGGAGGGGTGAAAATGAGACACGTGACGGATTATTGAAAATATGGGAAACGATGAAGCAATGTATTTTCAAAGGGTGCCATACCGAAGGTATACTTCCCGGCGGTTTGAATGTAAAAAGAAGAGCCGCAATTTTGAATAAAAAATTGATACAAGGCAAGCAGTATTCTGATTTTGATTCCTGGGCAACAGCGATAAAAGAAGGAGGGCATGACTTTAAATATACACTGGATTGGGTAAGCTGTTTTGCCCTTGCAGTTAATGAAGAAAATGCTGCATTTGGCCGCGTCGTTACCGCCCCAACAAATGGTGCGGCAGGGGTTGTTCCTGCAGTTCTTGCATACTACATAATTTTTTGTGATGGCGATGATAAAAATAACATACTCCGGTTTTTATTAACTGCTTCCGAAGTTGGGAGTATATTTAAAAAAGGTGCTACTATATCTGCGGCTATGGGTGGCTGTCAGGCAGAGATCGGAGTATCATCTTCTATGGCAGCGGCAGCGCTCACTGAATGTTTTGGAGGAACGCAGCGCCAGGCATTAATGGCAGCAGAAATTGCAATGGAGCATCATCTTGGGATGACGTGCGATCCTATCCAGGGACTCGTGCAGATACCTTGTATCGAAAGAAATACGATGGGTGCAATAAAGGCGATTACCGCTTCCCAACTTGCACTGCAGGGAGCACCTGACTACGCCAAGGTAAGTCTTGATTCTGTTATAAAAACCATGTGGGAGACAGCTTTGGATATGAATGGAAAATATAAAGAAACTGCTGACGGCGGTCTTGCTGTGAATGTGCCGCTGAGCTTGTCAGAATGTTGATATCATGGCGATGGTAAATCAAATTCACCCTGTCTACAGGTTATAAGCCGTAATCAGTGGTTATTTTTTCAGCCTTACATACTTTTCTGTATTCAGCCTGTTTACTCCTGCGCCTTCAACTTTTTCCACGCCGCTTTGGATAAGTGTGTCATTATTTATTGTAATTGTGAAAGGAAAATCATTGCCCTCCCATTCCCTTGCACTGCAATACTCCAGGTGCTCTGTGTAAGTACTATCCGTAAGTGAATAGCTACCGCCACCCGAAACAAAAACGGCTGTAGCAGAATCTTTCCCTTTGCTTAAATCGTGCTGTAGAAAAGCAAAGTGGGTATCGTTAATGATTTTGATAAAGGATTTATCTTTTGTGTAATCAGTGACCACTGTACTGTCCTTGTCAGTAACGGTTCCTGTAAGAAGCCGCCACGTGCCTGCTATAGGCAGTGACGATGACTTTGATAAATCGCCTTCTGTTTTTGATGCGCATGACACCATGGTCATAATTATTGAAATAAGTCCAATCTTTATTTTCATATTTATTATTTATAACGGTTATAAAATTACTGTTTCTTTTTACCAATGTATCCAGGTTATTAAACAAGAATTGTCAGCAGAGAACTTAATTTTGTCAAATGAAAAAGCAAATTGTAGTTCTCACCGGCGCAGGCATTAGCGCTGAAAGCGGTTTGCAAACATTCCGTGACAATGATGGTCTTTGGATGGGATACAATGTGTATGAAGTGGCAACACCGGAAGGTTGGAAGAAAGATCCGGTACTAGTGTTGAACTTTTATAATAAGAGAAGGGGAGAGGTTGCAATTGCAAAACCGAATGCTGCACATTTATTATTAGCTGCACTACAGGAAAAGTATAATGTAACAATTATCACTCAAAATATTGATGACCTCCACGAAAGAGCAGGGTCGAAAAACATAGTGCATCTGCATGGCGAGATATTTAAGATGAGAAGTGAAGCAGATGAAAATACTGTCTATGATATTACGGGAGATATTCACCACGGTGATCTTGCTCCTGATGGGGCACAATTGAGGCCGCACGTTGTATGGTTTAATGAACAGGTGCCAATGATCCTGAAAGCAAAATCGATTATGTCGCAAGCGGATATATTTATTCTTGCAGGCACATCGTTACAGGTTTACCCGGCATCCGGACTTATTGATTATTTACCTGATGAAATTCCAAAATATATCATTGATAAAAAGCCTCCTTACGTGCCGCCACATCATAATTTTCATGTAATAGCGAAATCTGCCACAGAAGGAATGGAAGAGCTATTTCAAATATTGATGAAATAAGAAAAAGAATGTATTATTGGTGAACAATTTTAATATGAACTATCCCGGGACAGCAGAACTTATAATTATTCTCATAGTTTTTTCTATAGCCTTAGTCCCATTGATTTTTTTCCTGCTCACTCTTCAAAATACAATGAAAGTAATATCCGAAGAAAACAGGAAGATGCCGCCATCGAACGTTTGGCTAATGTTGATTCCTCTATTTAATATCGTGTGGCAATTTATAATGGTAAATAAAATTGCTGAATCAATAACAGAAGAATGTATAAAATTGAATATTCCTGTTAAGGAAAACAAGCCAACTTATAATGCAGGCCTCACCTGGAATATTTGCAACCTTCTATCCTTTATCCCCATACTCGGTGGTCTTGCGGCATTAGTAACGTTCATTCTATATTGGGTGAAAGTAAATGAATACAAGAGCCTAATGATTGCGAATAAAGAAAACTACATGCTTGACGCAGAGAGAAATATATTCTACGGTGACAAAACGTAATAGCAACCTAATTTACCTCTTTGCCATAAAATATGACCCACGTTGCGAAGTCATCAGAAAAGTTTACAAACCGGTGTTCCATCTTCGCAGGCACAAATAATACATCGCCCTTTTTGCATTTTATGGCTTCACCGTTTCTATAAAAATCTGAAGATCCTTCAGCAATAACATAAAGCTCGTCTTGCTTATGCGGAGATTGCGTGTCGGCATTTTTAGGAGCAAAATATTCAACACTCATACTCCCGTTTTCTAAAACTTTTACAAATGGAAATTCTGTTTTTTGCAGAAGATTATAAGCACTGGTTTGTGAAATGTGAAATGATTTGCTACTCATGAAGTTGAATTTAAAATTAACCTAAGCTGATAAAACTTCTTATAAATTTAAAAGATTAGTTTAAAGTCTGCATAAAAAAACAGGAAGACAAACGCTTCCTGTTGAGTATAAACTTATATAAAATGAAAATTATTTTTTTGCTTCTCCTGTAATAAAATCTCCTGTTTTTGCATAATACTTTTTATACCTGCTGTTAATGTCTGCAGGTTGTTTCACGCCGTTGATGTAGAGCCAACTGTTGGCAACTTCCACCGAATAGGTAGAATTCCCGATAAGGTTATCTTGCTCCATCTCATCAATCATTCTCTTTATATCTTTTTGAGCAGCATTTAAGTTATTGGGATTCCGGGTTTGAAGGGTCCAAACATTTCTATTGTTTGTACCGTTAGCAACGTTGGTTTCATTTTGCAACATCAACAGGTTTTCCATTTTTAAATTCCTGTTCTGTTCGATCTTTGTATGATGAATTCTTGCAAGAGTAGGGGCTATTACCAACGAGATAATGCTCATAAGCTTTATTAGTATATTCATGCTTGGGCCGGATGTATCCTTAAAAGGATCACCAACGGTATCGCCGGTCACAGATGCTTTGTGTGGTTCGGAACCCTTGTAGTACGTTTCATTATTTATTACTGCACCCTTCTCAAAAGATTTTTTTGCATTGTCCCAGGCACCACCTGCATTGTTTTGAAACATTCCCATAAGTACTCCACTCACAGTGGCGCCGGCTAAAAATCCTCCCAGCACTTCCGGGCCAAAAACAAAACCAATAATCAGGGGAGATATTAATGCGATCGCACCCGGCATCATCATTTTTTTTATGGAGGCATCAGTAGAGATTGCAACACATTTTTCATACTC
>JBDUEG010000188.1:0-5702 GCA_040002575.1 Ginsengibacter sp. | reverse complement strand
TCTTACGCTGTTATAGCTGACGCCATCGAATCGACTGCGGATATCTTTTCATCTTTCCTTGTATTATTTGGAATTAAATATACCAGCAGGCCTGCAGATAAAAATCATCCATATGGCCATGGCCGTGCAGAGCCTTTAATTACTTTCCTGGTCGTTGGATTCCTGATGACCTCTGCAACAATTATAGCCTATGAAAGCATTAAAAACATTAGAACGCCACATGCATTACCCAAAGCATGGATACTGCTTTTCTTAGGCCCCATTATCTTGTGGAAGGAAATTTCGTTTCGTATTGTAATGAAGAAAAGCAGGGAAACAAACAGCTCGTCATTAAGAGCTGATGCATGGCACCACCGGAGTGATGCGATTACATCAGTAGCTGCGTTTATCGGCATTTCCATTGCTTTGATCTTAGGAAAAGGATATGAAGCCGCCGATGATTGGGCTGCGCTGTTTGCAGCAGGATTTATCTTTTATAATAGCTTTCATATTTTCAGGCCGGCACTTGGAGAAATAATGGATGAAAATTTATATGATAATCTTATCAAAGAGATCAGAATTATTTCGCAAACAGTTCCGGGAATTATTTTTACCGAGAAGTGTATGATCCGCAAAGCGGGAATGAAATATCATGTGGACCTCCATGCATCTGTTGATGCAAACCTAACCGTACAGGAAGGACATAATATTGCGCATGCCCTACAGGATACACTTAAGCAGCAACTTCCGCAATTAGGTCATGTGCTCATACATGTAGAACCTGGCAGCGTATTAAAACCTAAAAAAATAAAGTCATAACTTTCTACAGCATCATTTCCCTTTCATCAATTATCATTTTCTCATCAATACCACCGGTTGCCTTGAATGTATCAAACCGTTCTATGTGGCTAAAATTTATCCTTGTTGCTTTACCAAGGCTTTTTATACTGCATTGCAAAAGCTTAAATTTTACATTCTTATCTATATCCAATGCTTCTTCATTTATCTCCAGGGCTTCATTATCTAACCGCATGATTTCATCAAAATCTATGATGCCTACCAATAGCTCTTGCGATAATCTGAAAGCAGTTGCCCTTAACTTCTTATCGTCATTCAACCATAGAATTATTTTATAAAACTCCATTGGAATTTTTTTCCCCTTAAAGATCCTGTCTTTTGCTTCATTAAAAATTGGCCCATTGAATACTGTCATTCTTGCAAGCTTACCTGCTTCTTTTTTAATTCCTTTTTCAAGAACTTGTTTTTCCAATTCGCCCCACAAGCCACCAGCCCGGTTTAGCTTTACTACCTGGGGACAGGCATTTGTATAAAAGCAACTGTAGATGCCATTTCTCAAAGCCGTTGCTTCATCTTTTGACTCATCCCAATTTGCGTCTTCGAAGCGGCTCATATGCCCTTTATCAAATTTAGATTTCGAATAAAATTTATCTGTGAGCTGGCATTCTATATCAATGCGACTGTCTCTTAACCAATCATCAACTCTTTTGCTATTGTCCGGTCTTTGCCCGGCATCGCCCTCCACATTTACCGCACTTATAGCAGGCATGTTGGTTACCGCATTGAAGATAGCGCTGTACTTGAAATATTTTAATTCAATTGTTTTGTCTTTTAATCGTGCTATTTCCTTTGCAAGAGTTCTCTTAGGTTTAGGTAGTGAAACATTTACACCCAGGAAGTCCGGATCATAACCTTTGCATTTAGTAAAATCTACAGCAGCTTCTTTATCTGCTTTAGCGACTTCCAGCAACAAGTCATTTGTTGTTTTAGTAAGGCCTGTACTGTTTATGAGGTTAAGCCCCTGCAATGTACTTTTTGCTTCGCCTAGCCTGGCGGATAAACTGATTTCAACAGATCTTTCGCCGCTTAGTGCATCAACGGGCACACTCACAATTATATTTTTATTTGATTCGTACAACATAGAATCATTATTACTTGTGCCTGTAGAGGTGCTGCTTCCGTCTATGGTGAATCGTAAGGTTTCCTTTGATGGCGGAGTGGCTAATGTCGCAACCACGTCATTACCAGGATTGGTTTCTGTAACATGTTTTAATATCACGCTTATTCGCATCCCTTCGTTTTTCAACCACACTATCTTGCTTACATCAATTTTACCATCGCTGGTTTGCGGAATCACCTTACCCTTTTCATCGAGATAGTCACCTTTATCGTTCATTTTGGCAATACTCTTATGATGCAAACCAACTACCTGCCATTGGTCATTAAATACAGGGCTTCCACTGCTGCCCTGTGCAGTATCGGTTTCATAAAAAATCTTAGTATCATCAATGCCTACAAATAGATTTTCCCTGATTGATATTTGTTTATAATCGCCTTGCGGATGATGAATTATATTCAGCCTTTCTTTATTTACCTCTCCTATTTTACCCAATGCTTTGTCAAGATATAAATAGCCGATGCTTTCCAGCGAGACCTTGCGGGTGACATCTGTGGGCTGTACCGCAACAAAACAATAATCTAACAATTCATTAGCTACAAAGAATTTTGCCGTATCAAACTTAAATATAACCGGTGTTGTAGGATGACCTTCTGTATCATATTCATAAAAAAACTGCAGTTCACTTTCAACAGCCATCTCTTCATCTTTAAACACATGCCAGTTTGTAAGCATTAAACAATTCGAAACCATAAAGCCCGTAGCATACCCTGTTTTTTTATCATTTTCTATTATTACAATCCGGCCGACTTTTCTTTTTGTAAGTGCTATAAGCTCTGTGAAATTGCTGTATAATGAATCGTTAGCCCCTATCGATCGCTCGAAAGCAAATTCTGTAGGCTCTAAAGCCTTCGCAGAAATCATCTCTTTTCGTTTTGCGAGGTTGGCGTCTTTACCGATGATATTACCTTTCGTAATGGCCTTAATTAAAGGCTGATCTTTTGGCACAACAGCTTCCTTCTTTATGGCGGCCCTGCTTGCAGCTTTTTTCGCAGGCGAAAATTCCGGCGTTTGATTAGTTTCCTTTTGTAATTGCTTTACTGATACCAGCATAGAAATAAATTTATGATTAGTTTTTCACAGCAACCCCTGGCCAACAGAAAGGATTCTTTTACGAAGGTGATAGTGTCAAGCCAACTTTATACTGTCGTAACATAGTTGCCCACAAAGCCACTAAGAGCACAAAGAAAATACTTGGTGGCCTCTGTGCCTCTGTGGGATATGCGACAAATTACGATTGACATAACACTAATAGCTTTTCCGGCTTCTTCTACGCGGAATTTCTTCCGGCATTGATGATTCCAAAAGAGCATCGCATGGCCAGTTTTTCATAAGTGTCTTTCAACTCATTTTTTGCAGTTTCTTTTTCCGCCTCACGGATGCTTGCAATGGCAAATTGTTGTATAGTAACTAATGGCAAAACAATTTTTTCTCTCATACTAATTGACATTTGCTCTACAGCATATTCCGCCATCAACTCATTTTTTCCATTAAGCTTAAAAAGAAATTTTTCGGTAACCAAATATTCCTTGTAGATCATATTCCATATCTCACCATATTTTTCATCCTTTGATAAATATTCCGTGAGGGGAAAAAAGCATTTCTTCATCGCCATCTCACAGTTATCAATAAGTGTTTTAAAAAATAAAGAATTTTGATATAAAGTTTTTACCTGGCTAAACTTTCCTTCTTTGTCCATCTTCTGCAAAGCAGCTCCCACGCCATAATAGCCGGTTACATTTTGCTTAAGCTGGCTCCATGCGCCTACGAAGGGTATGGCACGCAGGTCTTCAAGATTTAATTTATCCGACGCACCACGTTTCGATGGCCTGCTTCCTATATTGGTTTTACCATAAAATTGCAACGGGCTTATGTGCGTTAAATAGTCAACAAAATCAGGATGATTTTTTAGAGCCACATAGGCATTAAAACTTTCATCAGCTAATTCCTGCAACAATGCTTCCTCTTTATCTTCCAGCGTGATGTGCTTGTTAGAAAACAAATCATTGGTAATACCTGCGTGTATCAGTTGCTCGATGTTATATTGCGCCGAATCAATAGTTCCAAAGTTGGAACTTACGGTTTGGCCCTGGATGGTTAATTGAATTTCTTTATTAGAAATATTTTTACCCATAGAGGCATAAAATTTATGAGTCTTTCCGCCACCTCTCGCCGGTGGCCCTCCGCGGCCATCAAAAAATACGATGTCAATACCAAATTCCTTGGAGGTAGCAGTTAGTTCTTCTTTAGCTTTATAAATGCTCCAGTTACCCATGAGATAGCCTCCATCTTTAGTACCATCGGAGAATCCCATCATAACCGTTTGCCGGTTATTTCTTCTTTTTAAGTGCTTCCTGTACTCTCCGTTTTCATATAAAGCCTTCACAATTTTTACCCCGTTTTTCAAATCGTCGATTGTTTCAATTAGTGGAACAATATCAACTCTTAACTCTTCTTTCTTCCAACCACAAAGGATGAAAAGTCCAAATACTTCAAGGACGTCTAAAGCGCTGCTGCAATGACTTATGATGTACCTGTTACATCCCGGCTCGCCATTATATTCCTGTATCAGTTTAATTGCTTTAATACTTTCAAGGGTATCGTTGATGACAGGATCTTTATAATCTTTTTGGTCCGGCTGCTTTATATCACCAGTTAAAAATGCAATCTTTTTCTCATCAGCTAATTTTAAATATCCGGACGGAACAACCTGCCCTTCTGCTGCTAATGCCTGGAATACCTTTTTGTGAATAGAGCTATCTTGCCTGATATCCAGGGATGCAAAGTGTAATCCAAAAACATGAATTTTATTTATGAGATTATCAACGAGATAAAGAAACAGGCCGTTGTGCTCGTAAATAAGTGTTTGCCTTATAGTATTTAATACATGAAGAATATCATCCTTGGAAATACGGGTACGGTTGCCCGGTATAAATATGTTACTGTATAGCTGTTTTTCAAGATCGGCTAATAATATATCCACTTTCTTAAACGTGAGCCTTCGCCTCAGTCTTCTTATTTCCAGGTAATAACATTTTATAATGCCACCCCTTAATGCATCTGCAACCTTCAAGGTGATCTCAGAATTTACAAATGGATTACCATCCCTGTCCCCGCCCGGCCAAAAGCCCATTTTTATAATTGGATTGTCCTCGTGAACAGCATCGGGAAACTGTGTTTTTAAAAAAGATAATATTCTTCCTGCAGCTGCGAAGAAAACATTTTCGAGATACCATAAAAGACTCAATGCTTCATCATAAGGAGTTGGCTTTTCTTTTTTAAAGAAGGGAGTTTTTCCAAGCTGTTGCAAATACATATTTATTTGCGAAGCATTATTTTCTTTAAGAGATTTAGAAAGGTCATTTATAATACCCAATACTGAGCCGGGATAAAATTGTGTAGGATGTGCCGTAAGCACGAGCTCAATAGAGAAGTTTTCGAGCTTTTTTGCCAGGGCTTCTAATTTATTATTTTGAACTATTTCCAGTTCAAGCTGCTTAAGTGTGCCAGCCCCACCTGTATCATGCACATGTATAAATGCAGCATCTTCCAGGGCATCAAATAAAACAACTTGCCTCTCTATAAATTGAGTGAACCGGAAGAGAAGATCAAGCCGTTCATTGCGGGAGGTAAAAGATGTATGTTTTTCGAAAAATTCTTCTATTATTCCGACAGGGCTTAACTTCTTTTTATAGCCTTCCTCGCAAATATTTACAAACAGTGACAAAAGGATGCCCGTCTTTTCAAT
>JBDUEG010000187.1:0-5712 GCA_040002575.1 Ginsengibacter sp. | reverse complement strand
TTATTACTGATCACCACATTTTTTAACTCTTCAACCGTTTGTACGGAGGCATCGGTAATGGTGAGATACAGGTACCGGTAGTCTGAAAGATAGCCGTTGGATTTAATGAAATCAGTAAGCGTAAGAGCGTTGCTTATTGCATCAGGAGTAATGCCAAGGGTACTCATTTTCTGCAGGTTGAGCTCCACCCAAAATTCCTTAGATTTTCCGCCTATGATGCGGACCTCTGAAACACCTTCCACCTGGCCGAGGAATGGCTTAATGGTATAGGTAGCCAACTGTTTTAATTCGATGGGCGAAAGCTCATGACTCTCCAATGAATATCCCATGACCGGCAAAATGGAAGGATTCATCTTCTCCACTGTGATGTCCACTTCCGGAGGTAATGTATTTCTTATCTCTGCTATCCTGGCTTCTATTCTTTGCTGGCTCAGGTCCACGTTCGCATTCCAGTCAATGTATGCAGAGATCTCGCAACTGCCACGGCTTGTGGTGCTTCTTACATCGGTAAGGTCAGGTATCTGCTTGATGGCATTTTCAAGAGGCCGTGTTACATTCACCATCATTTTATCAACAGGTTGCAGGCCGGCATCTGCAATAATTTTGATCTTAGGGAAAGTGATCTCGGGAAACAAAGCAGTTTGCATTTTGCTGTATGCAAATAACCCACCCATAATAATCATGGCGAGAACAACCGTGAGAGGGTTTTTATATTTTGTAAAGAAGCCATCGTGCTCTCCATGAGTATGCTTCGCAAAGTGCGTTATGTTATCCTTCATGCTCATTTATCATCTTCTTTATTCATTTCTTTTTGTATAATCACCAGGGCTGTGTCCGGCAAACCATAGTTGCCGCTCAATAATATTTTGTCCTTCGGTGAAAATTCCGGTGACACTATCTCTATTTTATCTTCGATTTCTATACCTGTCTTCACGGCCACTTTTACGGCAGTAGAATCATCTATCATCTTCATCACCCAGAATTCTGATAAAGTCTCATCAGACAATACCGCTTTTTTTGGTAAGGATGCCGCCACAGCCTTCGACACTTTTACAATCCTTACTTTGGCAACTAAGTTCTGCGGAATACTTTGCGACGAATTTACTTTTACCGAAACCGCCTGTGTCTGCGATACGGAATCCATCAAAGGCATTGTAGCCTGTACCGTGCCCAAGAGGCGTTCTCCGTCGGGAAGTATTATCTGCACTTCCTTACCAGTGCTTACATAGGGTTTGTCTTCATAAGGCACATTCATCACAAACATGAAGCTTTTTGAATTGCTTATTACAGCGAGTTGCTCGCCATCCTGCACATAATCTCCTGCCTGGTGGTTGAGCTCCGCGATGTATCCACGTTCATTGGCTGGTATCGCATTTACCCCGGAAAATTTAAAGTCGGAATTAAGCCGGTTCACCGAATTACCTATGGCTTCCGCTTCTTTCGTTTTCAGTACAAATAAAGTTTTACCGGCATTTACAAAGTCACCTAATTTAATGGTTACTTGTTTTACATAACCATTGATGTTTGATTTTACATAGCTCTTTTGTAAAAAAGTGGAAGTTGCATTTAGCTCTATGAATTCTTCAATAGGGTCATAACTCATGGAAGTAACGGTAACGGGTGTATGTGTTACGACTTCTTCTTCCTCTGCTGCCGGCGCTTCTTTTTGCTTACAGGCGGTGAACAGTAACAAGAAGCCTGCAAAAAGTAACAGGCCGTTATTTTTTATGGACATCATCATCTGGTTTATTTTCATCTATGGTTTTTGATTCCAGTAATTTAATTGATTCAATATTTGAAAACGTGCGATCATATTTTGTACAATGAGATTGCGTGATGTGATATAATTATTCAGGGCAAGCACGTAATCTGTGATTTTTATATCGCCTGTTTCCATCAACCTGCCATTTACTTCTATCAAGGTTTTCAGATATTCAATTTGTTTGTTAATAGGATCATTCAATCCTTCAAGAGCGGATAGCTGCTGCTCAAGCTGCTGCACCTGCTGCCTGTATTGCGTTGTAAAAAATTCTTTTTGCCGAAGGCGTGTGCGCTCCTGGATATTTATTTTAGTGTATTGCAATTGCTTTTGATGGCCATCATATATAGGTATTGAAAAATTTACTCCAACACTTGTTCCAAAATTTTTGTATGGCGCTATATCAAATGAGCTCTGGTAGCCAGCATCAGCAAAGAGACTTACTTTAGGCCGGTAGCTTAGATCAACAAGTGCTTTTTCATTCACCAGCCTCAGGCTGTCAACTCTATATTTTTGTAAAAATGCTGAGCTATCCGTTATATAATCTCTTACGACTTCCAGCGCAGGCTCGGAAAGTTCAGTAGTAGTTGTATCAACTATTCCGGCGAGATAATTTAATGTGGCATAGTCATTTTTATATTGTACTAAAAGCTGGCTCCTGGTTAATTCCTGCTGTTGCAGTGTTACAAGGAAAGAAAGATAATCAACTTGCCTGTATACATTTTTTTGCGTTAGCCTTTTTAAGATCGAGTCTTCAGTTTTAAGAAGGGAAATTATTTCATCATTAAAATCAATCTGCAACTGGCCGCCATAAGTGGTAATGTATTGGGTGATGATTGTTTTTTTTATATCCCGTGTTGTGATTCCTGAAGAGACGTTTAACGAATCCCGCGTGAGGCGGAAGCTATTGAATTGCAGGCTGAGGTTTCTCTTATTGTATATCTGTTTGTTTACCGCTATTAATGCAGAAAGTTGTTGCCCGTTTGTAATGGCCGCATCATAACCATAGCCTCTTATGATCGGCGCATAGTATGTATTTCCATTACCAGTTACCTGGTACCTGTTGGCAGCTATGATAAGTTGGCTGTCTATACTATTTGATAACAATAAATTGCGGTATTCTAAAAGTTGCGGGCTGTTACTTAAAGAGGTGTCTATAAAAAAGGAAAGGTTCCTGGCCTGTGAAATACAGAAAAAAGGGAACAACAATGCAATGAAAAATATGTCGCGTTTTCTATTCATTTAAAATAAAACAAAAGCCATCCTGCATTGCAGGATAGCTGATTTCAAAGCAATGATAAATCAATTATTTTTCTGCCTTTACAAAATTTCCCTTTTCATCGAAGACAATATCCTTACCGTGAACTTCTGCTTCATAAGATAACTTTCCATTAGCAGCAGTTACCTTTCCGGCCTCTGTGATCTTTGCGCCTTTGTAATGTTCCTTTACATAAGTTGTGACAGCAGATGGAAGCTGGTCAGTTGAAATGGCATTTACCATTTCAATGAAGTTACCTGAAGGAGTAAATTGAACGGAATGATCTTCCCCTGATTTTCCACCCCAGTTGGCTTCATAATTTCCATCTTCCTTTTCCCAGGTTACATTCTTTGCATCAGCGTATTTTTTATACAGAGCAGATTTAACTATTGCCGGAACGCTTATGGGTGCCTTACTTTCTTTTTCCTGTGCAAAAGTGTCACCGCTTAATGTGAATACAACTACTGCAAGGCTTAATATTTTTTTCATTGTCTATTTAGTTTTTGACTAATAATTTACAATAGTAAAATTTGATTATGGCGCAAATTTGAAGATAGTACCATTAGCGTTGTAAGTTCACCATTGATAGGTTATAAAATAAATCCTTTGCCCTTTGGGACGGCAATCATTAAAAGTTAGAGTTTAAAGGCTTCTAAAAATTAATAGTGATGGTATGTAACGGTTCAGCATAATTGTATGAAACATGAAAGCCGTAAGTTTCGCAGATCCTTTTTACGATCGCTAAGCCAAGCCCAAGGGAGTCAGTTAATGAACTGTCTTTTTTAAATCTTTCAAATAACTCATTTGTTTTCATAGTAGGTGGCTTACCTGTATTTGAAACCGATAGTATGGTACTATTTAAATCGATCAATATTTCTCCATCTTTATAATTGTGTTTTATAGTGTTGGTTATGATATTTGAAATCATTGCTTCAGCCAGCGCCTTATTCATTATCTGGAAAACGTTCGGTTCAATGTTAGACTTTATAACAATATCCTTCACCATAGCTAACTCTTCAAAATTGCTAACGAAGCCGGAAAGGATGTTTGAAATATTTACCTTTTCATTTTCTATAAACTGGCTGTTATCAATTTTTGTAAGTAACAGCAATGATTGGTTAAGCCTCGAAAGCCTGTCAGTTGCTTCGCTCAGCGCAGATATGCAATCAATCTGCATCCCGCTTATATTTTCAGTTTGCATTAGCAATTCAAGCTTCATTTTTATAATTGCCAGCGGAGTTTGAATTTCATGTGAGGCATTCTCTGTAAAGCTCTTTAAGGATTCGTAGTCATTGCTCACTTTTTCCGTCATTAACAAAGCCGTCTTATTCAACTCGGCAAATTCATTAATATCAGTTTTATTTAACTGCAATTTATTTTTTGAAGAGATATTAAATTGCTTCATTTGCTCGAGAGTAGAATTAAACGGCTTCCACAGTTTTGCAAGAATAAACCGATTTACGATAACAAGAATCACGAGTAATAATACGATCACTAATAGTGTGAGCTTCACTATCATCTTTATCAGGTATTCGGTTCCCTGCTGGGATTTTCTTACAATAGCCTGGTAAGTTTTATCACGAATTTTTACAGGGAAAGCGAGTTGACGATATAATTCTTTTTCCTTTTCATTCTCATCATAAATTGTTTCCGTACTGAATTTTCGCGGAGGTACTTTTATTAGCGAGGTATCAAATGATATCTGCTGATCCCGGTAAGTAGATGCCTGGGGCAATGAATTTTTTTCTTTAACATAGTCTCTTATTTCCTGCTCTTCTATTTCAAGATCGTGATTCAATTGGTGGATCAATACTACATGCAGGATGAAATAATAAGCAATGCTGCTTATTAATACTGTCCCAATAATAACAGGGATATTTATCCTGTTATATTTTGCCAATAATTTCATCAATCTGAAAATTTATAGCCCATTCCATAAATCGATTTTATATAATCAGCCTCACCTGCATCTCCCAATTTTTTCCTGAGATTTTTTATATGGGTGTAAATGAAGTCGAAGCTTCCTGCCATGTCATCGCCCCATAGATAGCGGGCGATAGCGTCCTTTGAAATTACCTTTCTTTTATTACTTACAAAATACAAGAGCAGTTCATACTCCTTCTTAGTAAGTACAATTGGTGCTTCATTTACGGTTACTACTTTGCTCTGAGTATCTATGGTTAGGTTATGAAATTTAACAAGGCTATGTCCGTCGAAATTTTTTCTTCTTATAATTGCGGCTATCCTTGCACTTAGCTCTGAAAGATGAAACGGCTTTGGCAGATAATCATCAGCGCCGAGATTGAGGCCCTGGATTTTATCATCGAGCGAATTTTTTGCCGAGATAATTAATACACCATCCGACTTATTATTTTGTTTTAATATCTCCAGGATTTTCAGACCGTTACCGCCGGGCAGTGAAATATCGAGTAAGATACAATCGTAATCTAACGTTTCAATTTTATCAAGAGCTTCCGAAAAGTTTTCGGCCAAATCACAGGCATACTCCTGTGTTGCAAGATAAGATGCTATACTAGCGCTTAGCTCTTTCTCATCTTCTATGATTAGTATTTTCAATTTTTTTTTTTGAAAGATTACATTGTGAATTTGAAGAGAAGTTGAAGAATTAGCTAATTGGCTAATTAGAAAAAAACTCTTTCAGCTTTTCTTTGAGGCTGTGAGGCATCTCACAGCG
>JBDUEG010000186.1:0-5721 GCA_040002575.1 Ginsengibacter sp. | reverse complement strand
ATGCTTAATGCCATAATTATTGAAGACGAAAAACCAGCTATGGAAGTACTGGTAAAAATGCTTGGAGAAATATCGCCTGTTGTAAATATCATCGCCAGGCTCAATTCAGTGAAGGAGAGTATAGAATATTTGACGACCCACAAAAACGCCGATATTATCTTTAGTGATGTACAGCTGAATGATGGCTTGTCCTTCGAAATCTTTAAGCAAACGGGCGTGCAAACCCCGGTAATATTTACAACAGGCTACGATAAATTTATGATGATGGCATTTGAAAATAATGGCATTGATTATTTATTAAAACCAATAAATAAAAATGACCTTACTAAGGCTCTTTTAAAATACAGAAATCTGCAAACCCATTTCTCTCACTCCGAAATAAATGCACCCGTAGAGAACCTTCTGAAGTTTATAAGCAACAGGAAAAAGACGAGACTGCTTGTAAAGAAAGGAACTGAAAACATTGCCTTAAAACTCGAGGACATCACTTTATTTTATACAGAAAATAAAGTTGTGTATGTTCTTGATCGTTTTTCCAAAAAATATATTTCTGACAAAACCCTGACTGAACTGGAAGAAGAACTTGATGAAAGTACTTTCTTTAGGGCCAATCGCCAGTACATAATTAATATCAATTTTATAAAGGGATTTAAGCCATATGAAAAAGTAAAGCTTTCCGTTGATCTTAATATTCCGGAGATAAATCATTCCATTACCATCAGCCAGGAAACAGCACCGGCTTTCAGAAAATGGATGTTCGATGCGTGATATTGAGCATCTTTTAAAACAAGCATTTTAGTATATGCTAAATGAGCAATTTAATTCAAGGCTACAAATAATTCACGACAACACCACCGACAACTTTGTGTCGCCGGCGGACAAAAATGTTATGTATTATAATGCTTTTAAAAAAGCTCATATTGAAAATGTATTTAAAAGTTTTTCTTTAAAATATGTATTGAAGGGAACCGCTTATTATAAGGTTGATTCAGGCTTATACAAAGTCACTTCCAACTCCGTACTGGTAGCGCCAGCCCAGCCGGGCAAAGTTTATTTTAATGAAAAGGAAGAGGTAATTGTGTTATGTGTTTCCATAAATGATGCCATTATCACTGAAGCTTTTAATCTTAAGAAGGGAGTTTTTTCATTCGATAATTTCCTTGACGGCTATTTTAAATTTCCATGCTTCACAGAAGCTTTGTATCAAAATAAAGAGGTTGGTTATCTGCCAGTGTTGCAATCTTTAACCGGTGCGATTTCAAATGGTTTGCCATTGCCTTCTATTTCCGAAGAATGGTTTTTCGATATATCAGATAAAATTGTATCCGATGAATTGAAAAACATCAAAACATTATCAGGCATGTCGCCGGTAAAGCTATCAACAAGAAAGGAATTATTTAAGCGACTGAATGTTGCAAGGCGATACATGGATGAAAATTATTTGGACGCCCCCGCGATGGCAGATATTGCGAAGGAGTCAGCTCTTTCGCAGTTTCATTTCTTTAGAACTTTTAAGGAAGTATTTGGCCTGTCTCCCTCTAAGTATATGCAGGAGAAACGGTTAAATTATGCAAAAGGCTTACTGCTGCAAAGGGACTTTAAGATTTGCGACATAGCGGAAACATGCGGCTTTCCTGATACCTTCACTTTTAGTAAAGCATTCAAAAGGAAGTACGGTTTGCCGCCTTCACATTATTTTGAATAGCTTGGTTGCTATTAATAAATTCTTACTATTCCTCCTCTCTTAGTAATATGCATTTAAATTGGAATAAAGCTTTTCACTTCTTTATCAATTTCCCAGTTAAATTTCCACGGTTTATCTCTATTAAAATTTGCTTCAGCAAATAGTTAGCAGGAATTGACATCTTGATTGGTCACTAGAATCCTACTTTCATTATTCAGAATAAAATCTATGACTTTCAAGGTAGTTGACAAAGACATAGATACATTTATCAGTTAAAAAAATAACTTCTGAATAGCGTGACATCTTTTGCTTCAGGTAAGCCGAAATGGCTTGAACTTAATAATAAGGTTTTCTCTGCTACCATTGTTAGAGACAGGTACCTGAGGTTGTTGTCTATTCCCATACTTGGTGTTGCCATCCCATATCTATCGGGAATTATTACCTATCAATTTTATTCCGATTCACAACTATTTACGGCTCATATTTATTTCATATTTATTGCCTGGTGCATATGGAACTCCTCGGTATGGCTGCATCTAAGGCTGAGGACCTTATTAAAACCGTACAAAAATTTTTTCACAGGCATTACTTCAGCATGCGTAATTAATGCGCTTGCAGGTGAATCGATCAGCTACGTTTTGACACTGGCGTGGTACAAAATTTCTAAAGAACCTTTTCAATGGAACCCGTTATTATTATCTACGTTTTTATGTGGATTTGCAGTGATAGTATTTACGCTCATTTATGAAATATTATACTTAGATAAGGAGCAGCATGCGGATACAAAAATTCTCAAAAAACTTAATTGGGAAAGATCAAAGGCAGAAATGGCTGTGTTGAAAAATGGGCTGGAACCACAATTTATTTTCGATTCGCTCAATACACTTTCATGGATTATTTTGAATGACCCTGGAACAGCTCAAACGTTCAATAATAAGCTTGCATCCGTATACAAATATTTTTTGATTAACAAAGAAAGGGAACTTATCACCCTACAGGCTGAACTTGACTTTATAGAGAATTATTGTTTTGTGCTTCAGGCCCGTCACGATAATAAGTTTCACCTTACGACCGAGCTCAGCAATAATCATGAAGGAACGATTATTATGTTGCCGTATGCATTACAAATACTGGTGGAGAATGCAATCAAGCACAATGAATTTACAGATGCGGATCCTTTAAACATTCACATCGTTCTTAATGGCGAGTACCTGCTGGTAAAAAATAATAAAAGACCAAAGCCCTATATTATAAACTCAACCGGCACAGGGTTGCGAAATTTAAATGCCCGTTACAAATTAGTATGCAACAAAAACATTCTTATAGAAGCAACAGGAAATGAATTCATTGTAAAATTGCCTTTGATCAAATCAAATTTATAACCCTAATCCGGGTACTGTTATTTTACGATTTAAAAAGTACGAATTAAAGTTACTTTCTATTCAGCACTCATCGCAGGTACATCACTTGATCTGCCTCCGTTTTCAACTATTAAATAATACGCAACTACTATCGCAATACTTGCAATGGTGGTAAAAATCAAAATACTTTTCATGGTTTTTTAAATGAGTTGTACCAATTATTATACCATCAAATAAGCTGAATGGGAATTTATGCAATAGAGAACAGCATTCGCTGAACCAGAAGCAAGCAGTTTTTTACCGGGTTCTTTTCACAGGAAAAGTTTCATGTACCAGTTCTCCATTTTCGGCTATACCTTCTATCATAATTGTATACGTGGATGGCATGTCTGCAGTATAAAAAGAGACGGTGGCTGCGTGCTTCGAATCGGTAGTCACATTTCCATTCCAATAAATTGTAGCTCTTTCATCTTTTGTATTAGCTTCTTTGCTTTCCTCTGTTTCATACTTTGGCGAATAAAAATCTTTCTCAACATGATAGCCGGGAACATGTAAAGATTTTATTCCTTTTCCGGAAAACTTTGAGTTGGCATCTTTTCCCGTCTTGGTATTTATTAATACAACACCATTTCCTCCCCTTACGCCATATACAGCAGCTTCACCACCCCTGAGTACTTCTATAAATGCAACATCATGTGCATTCATACCCAATCCTCCGGAAAACTCAGCCCCATCAACAATCACCAAAGGGTCTGTATATGCACTCATGCTGTTCATACCAAAGAAGCTGATATGCCCGTCGAATATGGTAGCGCCAGGCACGGAATATAGAACATCCAGCAAACTAAGATTTCCATACTTCTCAATATATTCAGGAGTAATTATGTAAGACATTGCGCTAACTCTTTTTGATTCATCATAAGTAACTTTTTTCTTCGAATTAATAACAACTTCTTTTAACACACGCACCTTCCCGTAATCCTTCAAAGAATCATACATGAAACGAAGATAAAAGTTGATGCCGCTAAGCACGGCGGGATTTAGTTTCTCTGGAGTGAAAGATTTGTCAACGTCCCTTAGCGGAAAAGCCGTAACATCAATGGCAACTTCTACATCTTCATTTAACCCTTTCCTGTTTTTCGCCTGGATAACGAATGAAGTTGAATCGGTAAAATCTATTCCTGTAAAATGAAACTTCCCGTGTTCATCCGTTACATCTGTTCCAACAAAAGCATCATCAGATGCAGAAATAAGTGCCAGGGAATAACCAACAGCAGGAGTATTATTTTTAATGGTAAGCGTGCCCGTTATGGAAAGACTGCTGTCTTTTTGGTTTGAATTTATTTTTGCATTGCTTTCAATATCGTTCCAGGTAAATCTGCTCCAGCCGTGCGTTAGCATTACAAGGTCAAGATACTCTTGTGTGGCCTGGTCATCACTTTTGAAATAATATCCTGGCTCTTCAACATACCCCTTTAGGTATGGAGATAACAGGAGGTGGGTTTTGATGTTGGCGTCATCTTCATTATACTTTACTACATGGTCATCTGTAACCGACACGGAATACATCCCGCCTAAAGGCTTTCCTCCGGCATCTGTTGTTTTTAGCTGCAATGTTACTTTCTCTCTTTGCTTATAATTCGGCTTATCCATTACTACACTCGTCTTTGGCTTCGTACGCTGAACATAAATTAAACGTTCACTTACCGGTTGTGCGGCACTATCAAACAAAGTCAGTTGCGCAATGCCCTCGGGAAATTTATTAAGAGGAATATTTATTTCGTATAAATCAACTCCATGACTTGTGAAACAAACACTGCCATGTGAAGTGCCAATAATATAACTGGCCTTATTCTTTTTATATAAAGAATCACCCAACGAAACACGAACTCTTATCTCATCATTACTTCTTTTAATTACCGAAACCTGGTAAGCATTATTATCAGTTGAAACAAGTGGATAAGTAAACTCTTTGCCTCCGCTTACTTGTATGTATGCTGTGTAGGTGAATCCGCTTTGCGGAATAAAAACAAATTTCCCCATCCCTAAGTGTGCACTTTTAAAACTGCAGACTACAACTCCCTTGCTATCTTTTACATATCCGTGAATATCTGTTCCATGACCGTAGCTGTCTATCGCTTTAAATGCCACATTATTTTCAATGTCATTTATGAGACTGCCTCCTTCCGGTAAAAACTGTACATCCATATCATTCCCTAAAGGAGGCAGGCGAAGTAACCTTTCATAATTAGCTGCCTTTATTTTTATTTCAGCTTCGCCTCTATCTTCTTCTACAATCGAATTTAGGTCTACATAAATTACTCCTTCATTATTTGTGGTAACATCAGCTTTTTCAATCAGCTTGTTTTTATAGATCAGCTCGTAATGGGCAGGCATGTTGGCATACAAACTTTTCAATGCGTCTGTCAATTGGATGTTGATGCCGGAGAATGTTGAATCTTTATAAGAAAGCGCTGCTATGATATGATTCGCTTTGCCGGATATGTGGATGAACGTACTAAATATATTTTGCTTATTGTTGAAGCCTGTCATCCACGATGTGTAAGCTCTTAATATATAATTCCCTTCCTGTACTGAATTGGGTAAATGAAAGCTGAAATTAAGCGTGCTGTAAAGACCATTTACAATCGTTTTGTCAACCACTGCATTTTCTTC
>JBDUEG010000185.1:0-5747 GCA_040002575.1 Ginsengibacter sp. | reverse complement strand
GGTGTAAAAAAACGGCTGAAAGAAAAATCATTTGCAGCAAATGTATCCCGTGAGGAAATACAGGATGCATGCGACAGGGCTGGCTTACCGCTTGACGAAGTAATTTCTTTTATTATTCAGCATCAATCTTCTGTACAATAATCTTAAGGGCTTTGACTGGTTTAGATAAACCTTTTTTAATAGCAAGTCTTAGCTGTTGTTAACCTGCATATTTTAATAAGTGAATCAATGGTTTTAGATCAATAATAATATTCGATATTTATTAAAAATTTTCTATGCAAAAAATTATATTCCTGCTATTTCTTCTCTGCGCTTTCCATTGCATGGCACAGAATAAGCAAAGCTTTGACGGATTGAACATGAACCTTGGCAACCTCTTTATGTTGTCTGATGCGAAAACACGTTCTATAAGCCCTGAGAATTTTAAAGGTGAGCCGGGAAAAGGAGGCATGGCAACATTAGAAAATGGTTCTGCCCGCAACGCAGCAAGAGACCTTGGGCAGGGTTGGAAAGTGAGCCCCTTCGTTGTTATAGAAGCTGGTCAAACCTTTACTGTAGCTGAAATCAGTGGCCCTGGCGCCATACAACATATATGGATGACTCCTACCGGCAACTGGCGGTTTTCCATACTGCGTTTCTATTGGGATGATGAAACAGAGCCTTCAGTAGAAGTTCCGGTAGGAGATTTTTTTGGTATGGGGTGGGGGGAATATGCTCCGATAAATTCACTTCCTGTTACTGTGAATCCCGGCAGTGCTTTTAATTCTTATTGGCTTATGCCCTTTAGAAAAAAATGCAGAATCACCATGCAGAATATTAATACCGAAAAAATGGTTTTGTATTACCAGGTAGATTATGCACTTACAAATGTACCTAACGATGCCGGTTACTTTCACGCCCAATTTAGGAGAAATAATCCTACGCAAGGCGGGCTGTACACTTTGGTTGATGGTATAAAAGGGAAGGGCCAATATGTAGGCACTTACCTTGCCTGGGGCTTGTCCAATAATGGTTGGTGGGGCGAAGGGGAAATAAAATTTTATATGGATGGAGATACAAAATTTCCCACAATAAACGGAACCGGAACGGAAGATTATTTTTGCGGCTCGTATAATTTTGAAAATTCCAGGAAGCACCAATATGAACCTTTTTCAACTGCTTATGCCGGCCTGCCACAAGTAATTCAACCTGATGGCTTGTACAATTCAACGCATCGATTTGGATTGTATAGATGGCATATTATGGATCCTATACGTTTTGAAAAGGACCTCAGAGTAACTATACAGGATCTTGGCTGGCGCCACGATGGCCGCTACCTTCAGCAACAGTCTGATATAAGTTCTGTTGTATATTGGTACCAGGCAGATCCTCATTCACCATTTCCTAAATTGCCTTCTAAAAATGATCTTGAAGTAAATTAATTGTATCGCTGGTTTTATGCTAATTACATCAATGCTTTGTAAATTGGTTTTGGGAGATTGCTTAAGCACCTTCAACCCTGCATGAAATACTTCCGGTTGATTTATAAACCTGAGTAATAATCATAGCCCTGCTCATACCAATAGTCAGGGGGGCGTTCGTTGCTAAAAGAAATTGTACCAATTCTTTTAAGATGTTTTATGCCATATTTAACGGGTATGATTAGCCGTAATGGGTAACCCTGGTTTAAAGGAAGTGGCTGACCGTTCATTTCGTAGCAAAGTAGAGTTTGCGGATGCATAATGCTTGGCATATCTATTCCTACATAATATTTTTTATCAGGAGTAATAAGACCGGCATATTTGAGTTGCGTTTGAGCAGTAAGATTGTACTTCGCCGCAAAGTCACTAAACTTAACACCTGCCCAATGCGTAACCTGGCTCCAGCCTTCTATGCATTTGAAATCAAAGACAAGATCAGTTTTTGGAAGAGCTTTTATGTCATCTAAGGTTACTAATAAAGTATCACCGGGACTTTTTACAACTTGCAATTTCCATGTTGCCGCATCAAAATCAGCGCCCATTCCTACTTTCCCATTTACACGAACATTTGGCACCGCTTCAGAGACAGGATATGTTTTAGCCAGATGGTTATCGCTAAAAAAGTTTGAAAAAAAGTTTTGATTGTAATTCAAAACAGTCCGCAATGGCTTTATAGCTCCAGACTCTCTCGGCTGCTTGTAGAGCCATTGCCAGGAAATAAATACCGCTACAAGGAACACTATGAAAATACCAAACGAAACCAGTGTTTTGTTTCTTAATTTCTTTTCAGAAATGGGGATTTCCTCTTTATAATTCATTTGTTTCATTTTGTTCATTAGGGTTACCGCTTTTCAAAGGTGTTGTCGTTGGCGTAACAGCGTTTGTTTCGCCACTGCTTTTTTCGTTGGTTAGATCAGTAATCTTTGGTGACACAATCTCTTCCTTTATTGTCTTCTTCTCTTCAATTATTTCTTCTCTACCAGGTGCTGCTATATCCCGGGGAATACTTGCAGATGGTTCAATCACTTTTACATCTATTGTTTGAGCAGGCGTTGCCAGCTTTAGCTTATTCAACGAAACTTGTGGCAAAACATCGAGCCCGGTAACCATACTTCTAAAATTATTCCAGCCCGCAAGGATTACCTGTATCACGTGCACAAGAAAAAATAAAGTAAATAATATAGTAAGAATAAAGTGTTCTGCACGTGCCCACTCATATCCCCCCAGGCTTGCTACCAGTATGTGAAATTGTGCAGGTTTATAAATAGCAAGTCCTGTAAGCAGTGAGCCTACTCCCATAAAAATTACGCCCGTATATGCAAGGCGTTGTGCAGCATTATATTTTTTTTGCGGTGGTAACGCCTTCCTGATGTGCAAGTCGTGAAGAACCACCAGCCATGATTCTTTCAACGATTTTTTGTTCGGAAAAATAAGCCTCCATTCGCCTGAAAAAATTAAGTATAAAACATAAATAAATCCGTTGATCGCAAAAAACCACATAAAGACAAAATGCAGGCTCATGCCTTCTGCGAGCCGGAATGGTATGTGAAGCGCTTTGTAAAATGAATCGGGGAAAAATTGTAGAATTGTTTTACTGCCCCAGCCAACACGGTAAACGTCATTTGCCCAATAAATTAATAACCCACTCCATATCATTATCGCAAGCACGGGAAAATTTATCCAGTGAAACCACCTGATGGCAAGGGGATGTTTTTTTAAAACTTTCTTCATTGCTGTAATATAAATTATCCTTTGATGATTATTTTAATAAAACTATTTTAATAATTCAGCGAATCCATAAAGGTGATTATATTTTTCACAGTGTATCAGTGCATATTTATACAAAGCGAAATCAGGTTTGCCGGTAATTTCATAGAGCTGATTACCATTGGTGGATTGAAGGTCACTAATTTTTATAAAATTTACAGGAAATTTTTCCTGAGATAAATATACCTTAAGATCAGGCCCATTGGTCGTAAGAAAATTTTCCAATGCGAGAATATATTTCCCTTCTTTTAAATAAATTTTTGCTTCGCCAGTTACCGTACCGGAGGGACCGCTTGAAAATGCACCGCCGTATTTGAGCACTGCTGTTGTGTCTGCAGAACTTATCACCTGTTGAAGCGTTTCTGTTGACGCCTTCTTACAAGATGAAAGGGATGCGGTAATAATAATTGCAAGAATCAAAGTAGCGTTTCGCATAAAGATGTTTAAGCGTGCCTGGTACATGGTTCAAAAATCATTTTTTATCAAAAGTGAGAGAAGCGGAATTTATGCAATATCGCAAGCCGGTTGGTGCCGGACCATCAGAAAATATGTGGCCTAAGTGCGCACCGCAGCGGCTGCAATGAACTTCAGTGCGGGTCATTCCCAAAGTATTGTCAACAGTTTCGCTTACGTTCTTTGCCTTAATAGGTTCGTAAAAACTTGGCCATCCCGTGCCACTTTCAAATTTAGTGTCAGACTTAAAAACTTCCTGGCCACATCCAACACATTTATAAATGCCATTGCCGTGGTTTTCCCAATATTTTCCAGTGAATGCCGGCTCGGTTCCTTCATTGCGGGTTACATCATATTGCTCAGACGTAAGTTGTTTTTTCCACTCAGCATCCGTCTTCATTACTTCAAATTTTTCCTCTTTCTTTTGGGCACAACTAAATAAAGTAAACAATACAGGAATCAATAATGTTATAATAGTTTTCATTGAATAACAATCAGTTTGTGTTTATAATTAACTTTGATAACACAATATACGCACCGATAATGCCTTTAGCTGCATATTAATTATGCTTAAATTATCACATTTTTAAAATGGGAGTTTGGAAACAAATAGCTGAATACTTGTGGCTCAGGAAAAAAGATCCAAATACGCCGCGTTCACAGTGGATCGGTTACATGCATGGCATCAACAGGCTATCTATTTTACTTTTTTTACTTGCACTAATCATTATAGTTATAAAACTGTTTAGAAGCTAGTGTTGCGTTAAGCATACATTATCAAATATCCCACGAAGGCACAAAGACCACAAAATATGCTCTTCATGTGTTTGATGAAATAGTGGAATAATTGCGGCGACAAGTACAGTTAACTTAGCATTAGAACAGATAATCTACGTCAGGCATTCGCCCGGAGGCTTTCATAAATAATTTTTGCGGCGTTGTATGAAGCGTTTCCTTTTTCGGAAAGTTGCTTTTTCAAAAGGTAGTAATCAAATTGAATTCTTTCTCTCTTAACCGGGTCATATAAGAGTTCGTTTAGTTCGCCCGTAATATTTTGAGGAGTAAGTTTTTCCTGGATCAACTCCTTCACTACTTCTTTATTCATGATAAGGTTTACCAAAGAAATGTATTTGAGTTTAACAAGTCTCTTTGCAATCTGGTAAGAAATAGCCCCTGCTTTGTAGCATACAATTTCGGGTACACCGAACAGTGCCGTCTCGAGGGTGGCAGTACCGGAAGTAACTAATGCGGCAGTTGCCTGCATTAGCACTGAATAAGTATCATCCGAAACCATTTCCACATTATTGAAGTGAATAAGAAACGGTTTATAAAAGTCGTCTTCTATTCCCGGGGCTTTAGCCAAAATAAAAGTGTTATCAGGAAAATTTTTAGTTGCCTCGAGCATCAGCGGAAGCTTTGTTTTTATCTCCTGTTTCCTGCTACCCGGTAGCAATGCGATTGTATCAGGCTTTTGCGCAATTTCTTTGTGGCTGGTTTTAAAGTTTTCTACAACCTGTACAAGCGGATGTCCTACATATTCAACTTCAAAATTCCATTTATTGTAAAATTTTTTTTCAAAGGGAAGGATCACGATCATTTTATCAACATACTTCTTGATAGCTTTAACCCTGCTTTCCTTCCACGCCCAGACTTGTGGTGAGATGTAAAAGATATTTTTCAGATTATTTTCTTTGGTCCATTTTACCATGCGTAAATTAAAACCCGGATAATCAATAAGGATAACAATATCAGGCTTATATTTTAAGATGTCCTGCTTGCAAAACTTAAAATTCTTTAAAATAGCGGTAAGATTTTTAACGACCTCTGCAAAGCCCATGAACGCTAGGTCCCTGTAATGCTTAACAACCGTTGCTCCTGCAGCCTCCATTTTATCGCCGCCCCAGCACCTGATGTCAGCAGTAGCATCCAGCTTCTTAATTTCTTTAATGAGATTGCTACCATGCAGATCACCGGAAGCTTCACCTGCAATTATGTAGTACTTCATGCGGCGTTTAATTTCTATGAAAAGTTTGAAAGATAATTAGAAAATCTTTTCAAGAGCGAAAA
>JBDUEG010000184.1:0-5748 GCA_040002575.1 Ginsengibacter sp. | reverse complement strand
ATAGATAATAGCCATGTGCATACCTGAGATAGCAATTAAATGCACAACACCAGCATTACTATACGCCTGCACAAGATCTTTATCCAAATCAACTTTATATCCTATAAGCAAAGCAATTGCGATGGCTTTTTCATCGTTGCCGGGAATATACTTATCAAGTATGCTTATTATTCGCTGCCGTGCACTGAAAATATAAGAATTGTAATCAGTAGGTTCTTTGTGCTCCATTAAAACCCAATCGGTCTTCTTTAGATATACCTGGTGAAAGAGTTGATGAAACGCAGAGTAACGGGCATAGTCAAACGCACCGGGATTGCCTGAGTTCCTTATTCTTTGGAGTGCTTTACTGATGATTAATTTATCCCCGAACTTTGGCACTTGTCCGCTTGAATCTTTTGAGAAATAAAGAAGGATACTTCCTTTGGCTGAATAAATTGAATCGTTCCTGACAATTGATTCGGCAGTGGCCAATACTTTATAAGATTTTGCTTTTTCTACAGGAGGCTCGCTTAAAGTTGCTACAATATAGCATGAGCTATCATAATAATTTCCATACCATGCATTTTCATTTCGAATATCTTTTTGCCGTGTTAAAAACATGGCCAGGAACAATATAAATAATGAAATAAAAACGCCTTGTGCTCCCCGAAATTTGAAACGATAACTAAGTGGCAAAAATCTGAAAATTATTGTAAGTAAAATTAGGATGCAGCCCGGAATAATAATCTTATCAAGTGGCAATTTAAAATAATACTGAATAAGAATGCCGGCACTCAAAGGGATTAGTAAACGTAGGAATGGCGCTGTTTTCCAAATATATATTTTGTAACTTCTTGCCATTCACTTTATGAATTTACTCCTGATAAAATATCGGGATACAGCTCTTTTATAAATCGCTTCGGTAATTTCATTTAAATTAATGTATTTAACAGGAGTAACAATACAAAGCCGGTAGATTGATTTATACGCCAGCTTTTATAGCAGGTGCAGGTATAATTTTATGGGCAAAACAAATTCAGTATTTTTAATACCTTAACTATAAATCTCCCGATAACTACTCCAGATGCTGTTTGACAAAGCTTATTCTTTTTTAATTAACAAACTTGAAAGCGAATTGCCTGAATACCTTGCGTATCATGATGTCAATCATACCAAAGAAGTAGTGGAAAATGTACAGCACCTGGCTGCATCAGAAAACATTACAGAGCCGGAACTTACTATTCTAAAAACCGCAGCGCTATTTCATGAATCGGGAATGCTGGAAACATACAAAGGACATGAAGAGATTTCGTGTCAAATGGCTGAAAAATGGTTACCCCAATTTGAATATAGTAAAGATGAAATAGCACAAATAGCTTCCCTGATTATGGCTACCCGAATGCCACAATCCCCAAAAAATAAGCTGCAAAAAATTATTTGTGATGCAGACCTCTATTACCTGGGCACAGATAGTTATATGAAAAAATCAGACAAACTTTATAAAGAGCTGCATGAAGTTGGAATTGTGAAAGATCGCAATCAATGGAAAGATATTGAAGCAGAGTTTTTAACGGCTCAGCATTATTTTACAGAAAGTGCAGCACAGCAGCTAAACGGAAAGCTCAAAAAGAATAAAGAGGAACTTAACACAAATCACCATGAGTATAAAAAGAAGAAAAGATATTCAATAGATGGATGGTTTACAGATTCGATCTTTATAATTAGCGGTGCTCTTTTGGCTGCATTCGCTTTAAAAGGATTTCTGGTGCCTAACAATTTTTTTGATGGTGGCGTAACGGGTATTTCTCTTTTGATACATGAAATTTATCACATAAGCCTGGCATATGTAATTATAGCTGCTAACCTGCCATTTATAATTATGTGCATTTATGCTGTCAACTTAAAATACGCTTTAAAAACGCTGGTATGTGTTATACTGCTGGGCGTATGCCTTTTACTTCCCTATCCACTTATTACAGAGGATAAGTTACTTATTTCAATTTTTGGAGGTTTCTTTTTGGGTGTAGGTACCGGCCTGACAATGAGAGCTGGCTGTGCTATTGATGGAATTGAAGTGCTTGCCTTATATACATGGAAAAAAACCAGTTTCACTATTACTGAAATAATCCTTGCAATTAATATTGTAATTTTTTCTATTGCTGCTTTTAAATTTGGGATTGAAACTGCGTTGTATTCCATGCTCACTTATTTCACCGTAACGAAAACCATTGACTATGTAGTGGAAGGCCTGGAAGCTTATATTGGTGTCACGATTATTTCAGGAAAAAGTGAAATTGTAAAAGACCGCCTGGTTAACGAACTTGGACGTGGCATTACTATTTACAAAGGAGAGAGAGGCTACCTGCCGGGGAAATTTGAGATGCATCAGGATGTTGATATCATCTTCACGGTAGTAACGAGATTGGAACTTCGCAAACTAAAAAACCTGGTGCATGAAATAGATTCGAGGGCTTTTGTTTTTGCAAATATGATAAGAGAAGCTTCTGGTGGCATCATTAAGAGAAGGCATGTTCATTAAGCACTACGATTTTAAATTAAATATTTGTTGCGATGCTTTCTTTGCAGGAAACCACGCAGCGGTAAAAGATATTATAAGAGCAGTTGCAATCACAAGTAAAAAGTCAGTGAGTACAAGTTTTACCGGAAAATAATCTATAAGAAAAGATGCGCCTGCCAGCTTTATAATTTTATATTTTACTTGAAGAAAGCAAAGAATTAAGGCCAGTATAATACCAGTGCCTGCCCCGGTAACTGCCAATAAAATTCCTTCGCTTAAAAATATTTTTTTGATAAGATTTCTATCGGCACCCAGGGATCGTAATACACTGATATCTTTTCTCTTTTCCAGGACAAGCATTGTTAAAGCACCTATCATGTTAAATGCGGCAATAATAAGGATGAGTGTAAGCACAGCATAGATCACCCATTTTTCAAGCCGCATTGAATTATAGAGACTTGTATTTTGCTGATACTTTGTGAGCACTTTATAACCGCTGCCAAGCATCTTTTGCAGATCAGCACTGAATTTGTCTGAGCTTGAAGGATCGGATAAAGAAATTTCAAGAGCACTGAATTCATTTGCTGCATAATTCATTTGCCGCTTTACAAATTCAAGATTCGTAATTACATATTTATTATCAAAGTCCTGCTGAATTGCAAAACTACCAGACGTATTTGCATTGCCTTCACTTAAAGCAGCAAGAGGATTTAAACTTCCACCTGCAGACTTTTTGGGTAGGAAAATCGTAATGGGAAACAGATTCTTATCTGATTCAACACCAATTGCATATTCAATTCCCGAACCCATAACAAGTTTCGGCTGATCAATGGTTCCAACGTCAAAAATACCATGAAGCATTTTGTCCGGCACCCCCGAAACTTTTGAGTAATTATCATCTACCCCTTTTAGTAAGACGACGGTTTGTTGCTCACCGTTTTGAAGTAATGCCTTTTCTTCAGCATCAAGAGATATTCCTTTTACGCTGTTAAGTTTTCCAACCTGTTGGATCTGGGATGGAGACAATGTAATGGTTTTACCTTTTGATGCAACGACTTTTACGTCAGAATAAAAGTTAGAATAAAGTGATTGCACTAATCCTTCAAAACCATTAAAAACACTCAAGACAAGCACCTGGCACATTGTAGAGAAAGCGATCACGCCTGCCGTAACCCACGAAATAATATTAATCGCATTGGTACTTTTCTTTGCCTTAAAATATCTCCATGCAAATTTTAAATACAAGTTCTAAAAAGTTGAGAGTTGTGAGTTGGATGAATGCCGATAAGTACTATCTCATTCAGGCTTTTCCTTTTTAATATTTTCCAGTAATTCTTCTATTTTAAAAACATAATCCAGTGTGTCATCAATATAAAAAGTTAGCTGAGGTATGCTTCGTAGCTGATGGCGCATGATAGTTCCAAGATTGCCGCGTATCTCACTGCTGCGGCTCTTAAATTTTTCAAGAACAGCTTCACGGTCTTTTACCTGGAACATACTTAAATATATTCTTGCTTCATATAAGTCGGGTGTTAGCTTCACTGATGATATAGAAACCATTCCTCCTTCCTGCATATTCAGGCCCATCCTCAGAAACACTTCGTTGAGCACTTTCGATATCTCTGCTGCTACCTGCTTTTGCCTTTTGCCTTCAATCATATATTTACTTATTGATGCTTGTAAAATTAGTTACTTTGCCATTATTAAAATTATTTGCAATTAATTGTGTGCATTTCAAGTCGTGTAGCGATAAATGATTTGGGCGGTGGAATTCCACCCACTGCACCCTTGGTTAGTGTCTTCACCAACCGGCATGATTTAAGTGCAATCCATTCAACAGCTTAGATGAAGAGTTTACGTGTTATTTTCCGTTACGTTTCTAAATACCCCAAATTAATTGTTACCTACTTCACTTTCAATGTTCTTTCGAACCTGTTCTCAGTTATATCGTTAGGCCTTCTAAGTCCTTTTCTTCTGCTTATATTTAAAAAGAAAGACACATTAGAAGCTGTAACTGACAATCCCGGCTTCTTTACAAGAATTAACCCCATTAACCATTTTAAGGTATGGCTTTACCATTTAATGCAAACGCCTAATGGTGAAGTAAAAGCGCTTGGCGTCATCTGCATTTTAGTGTTATCGGCAATCATTCTGAAAAATATTTTTTTGTATCTGTCGACTTATTTCTTAACTCCCATACGCAATGTTATTATAAATGATATGCGTACTAATATGTTCAAAAAGATTCTTGCGTTGCCGGTAGGGTATTTTAACGATCAGAAGAAAGGCGATATAATGAGCAGGCTTACCAATGACCTGGCTGAGGTAGAAACATCGATAGTCAATTTGCTTGAAACTATTTTTCGTGAGCCTGTAACTATAATCCTGTTTTTAATTTACATGGTTATACTAAGCCCTCAGCTTACACTTTTTCTTTTATTTTTTTTACCAGTTTCAGGTTTAATTATAGGGAGAATCGGCAGATCGCTAAAAAAGCAAAGCACCCGTGTGCAGGAAAAATTAGGAGCTATCCTGTCAACCATCGATGAAACACTCGGGGGCATTCGTATCATTAAAGGATTTAATGCAGAAAAGAAACAATTCGGAAAATTTTCCAATCAAAATGATGAGTTGTTTAGAATAAAGAACCGTGCGAACAGAAGACGTGAACTTGCTTCGCCGGTAAGTGAAACCCTTGGAGTGGGGGCAGTAGTGTGTGTACTTTGGTATGGCGGAAGACTCGTTCTAAAAAATACGTTCCTTGATCCAGGAGATTTTCTTGCATACATTGTCATTTTCTCCCAGGTAATACAGCCCTTAAAATCATTATCGTCCGCATCTTACAATATCAGGAAGGGTTCCGCAAGCGTTGAGCGTATTGAAAAATTGTTAGATGAAGAGGAATCAATTACCGAGGTTAAAAATCCTAAGATACTTTTGGCTTTTGAAGATTGTATCGAGTTTAGAAATGTGTCTTTTTTTTATGATGATAAGATTACGTTGGAGAATATAAATCTTAAAATAAAAAAAGGAAAAACAATTGCTTTGGTTGGTTCATCAGGTGCAGGAAAGAGCACACTTGTTGATCTCGTGCCCCGCTTTCAAGATGTAGGTTCCGGTGAGCTGCTTATTGATGGTATCAACATCAAAGAATATTCTCTTGAATCTTTACGCAGTCAAATGGGAATTGTAACACAGGAAGCAATACTTTTTAATGATTCTATCTCTAACAATATTGCCTTGGGCAAGGA
>JBDUEG010000183.1:0-5795 GCA_040002575.1 Ginsengibacter sp. | reverse complement strand
AAAATAAATACAATGCATCGATCTCAATATTTGTGGTAAGCATTTTTGTGTTGCCGATCAGGATAAATAATTACAGTGTTATCCTGCAATGCTTTTCACAGGGAAAGAAAATTTTATGGGGTTCAATAATGGATATCTTACTCGCTGCCCTTTTAATGATAGTCCTCCGCCCTTTCTTAGGAACGCAGGGTATAGCCCTTGCGATCGTAATCGCCACATGGTTCCAGGTTATTTATTATTTATGGCATTCAAAATCAATCCTTAAAATTCCAATAACCCAACTGGTGCCTGTCAAAAATTTATTAATGAAATTTTTACTATTATTTGTAATCTACCTGCTCTTATTTTTATTGTTGCAAAAGTTATCCATTGTAATTTCGCTTTCGATTGCTGCAGTAGTCACTACTGTAGCAATCATAGCTGGCATGTGGAGCTACATAAAACCTTTGCTCAATAAAAATTATGGCGAAAATCCGTAGAATAAATACAAAGCTTAAGGCGGAAATAAATACCGGCTTTGGTAATAATCCATCAAGCTATGGTGGAAGGTTTGTAAATAAAGATGGAAGAGCAAACATTGAAAAAAGCGGATTAGGTTTCTTCGAGCGGATAAGCTGGTATCACACGATGCTTATAATGCCACGGTGGAAATTTTTTGGGACTATTCTACTTTTTTATGTTTGTATTAATTTACTATTTGCCTCGATATATTTTTTAGTAGGTGTAGAGAGTCTTGGTGAAATACCATCGCCGTCTCAGCTTACTAATTTTGCCGAGGCCTTCTTTTTCAGTACACAAACATTTACTACAGTTGGCTATGGACGCATAAGCCCCATTGGTTTTTTATCGAGTTCCATAGCGGCCCTGGAAGCGCTTTTAGGATTGCTTAGTTTTGCTTTGGCAACGGGTCTTTTATATGGAAGATTTGCAAGGCCTGTCGCATATTTACGCTTTAGTCACAATGCGATAATAGCGCCTTACAAAGACATCAATGCTTTAATGTTGAGAGTTGCACCATTTAAAAACATCAATCTTGTAGACGCTTCTGCTAATGTTACGCTCGGCATGACGATTGAAGAAAATGGTGTAAGCGTGAACCGCTTTTATCAGCTGGATCTTGAATTTAGTACGGTAAATACACTTACGTTAAGCTGGACGCTGGTACATCCAATTACAGATAAAAGTCCTTTTCATAATTTCTCAAAAAGTGATTTCGAAAACACTAAAGGCGAGGTATTGGTATTTATAAAAGCCTTCGATGATATGTTTTCGAATATTGTTGTTGCAAGAACTTCTTATGTATTTGGCGAAATCCACTATGGAGCTAAGTTTGAACCGATGTATGAAAGAGCAGGTGGAGGCGATAAGACACTTATTTATCTTGACAAGCTAAACACATTTAAAACTGTTCCTTTAAATTCTACAAATGAAATTGTTGAAGAAGAGATGGCGTCGCAAAGTGATCTAAATTAAAAAGCATTTCACTAATGTAAAATGCTTTGAAATACCTGAAGAATAAACTTATTTTTTTTCGGACTGGTTCTTTTTGTAACGCATATCCGCAGTGCCGTCCTTCTTTATTGGTCCTGCAATTTTTGTAGTTGTGGCTGTTACTTTATTTTCTTTAAATCTCTTGTCTGGTGTGCCATCTTTCTTTAAGGTTGGCCTTATGGTGCTCTTCTGAATACCTGCTTTAGCGGGAGTGGCTGTTGTTGTAGAGATTTTGGTGGTTGTTGTTGTTACTGGTGTGGAAACTTTCGTTACTTTTTTTTCTTTTGTTTGTCCGTTAGCAATTCCAAAAGTACCTGCGATAAAAAGCAGGGCAATGATGATTTTTTTCATATTTAATATTTTAAAAAATTTAGAAAGCAAATTATGCAGAGATTTAATCATGATAAAATAGATACTGTTAATTAAACCCATCCTTTGAAATTATTACAATCTCATGATCTTTTTATTTTAATGCGCTTATTATTTCTATAAAATCTTTTGCTATAAGAGAAGCACCACCGACAAGGCCTCCATCTACATCCGGCTTTGCAAATATTTCTTTTGCGTTATTCGCTTTCACGCTTCCTCCATAAAGGAAAGAAATACTTTCAGCAAGCTCATTACCATATTTTTCAGCAATAAATGCTCTTATGTGAGCATGCATTTCCTGTGCTTGCTCCGCAGAAGCTGTTCTTCCAGTACCTATTGCCCAAATAGGTTCATAGGCAATCACAAAATCCTGCAGCACATCAGTGTTTAAGTGAAAAAGACTTTCCTGGATCTGTTTCTCTACATAATTGTTTTGGCCTTCCTCTTCCCGGATGCTCAAAGGCTCACCACAACAAAAAATTGGTTTTATCCCATTCCTCAAACAAATGTCAACTTTGTGAGTAAGCATTTTATTATCCTCACCAAAAATTTCTCTGCGTTCACTATGGCCGATTATTACATAGTCAATTTCCATAGAGGCCAGCATAGCCGCACTCACCTCACCTGTAAAGGCGCCGGCAGGTTGAGTATAACAATTTTGCGCAGCAACAAAAAATCCTTCCTTATTCTTTAATTTTTCTTTAGCCAATGATAAGTAAGGAAAGGGTACGGCAACTACCGCCTCATGGCCTTGCGATACCACGACATTGCTTTTGGTAATTTCTTCAAGCAGTTCACTGGCTTGCTGTAGAGTTAAATTCATTTTCCAGTTTGCCGCAGCAATTTGCTTTCTCATTGTTGTTGTTTTAGTTCGTATAAAATTTTTAAAGAATCAATTTCATCCTGGGTTATTTCAAAGCCCTTTAATTTTTTCCAATTGTTGATGTCATTAATGGCTTTTTCTAAAATATAAATATCACTGCCCCAGGTGAAGTCCTCAATATATTTTGAAGGAAACGAATTACCAAAAATGTTACAGGATATTCCAGCAACGGTGCCGGTATTAAAAGAAGTATTTATGGCACAACGGCTATAATTTCCCATAAGCAACCCGCATCTTTCTCCCGCTTCTATGAAATCATTTTCCTCATAGCTCCATACTCTTATAACTCCTGCATTATTTTTCAAATTAGAATTACTTGTACCACCGCCAATATTACACCATTCACCTAATACAGAATCACCGAGATAACCATCATGCGATTTATTACTGTACCCCATCAAAATAGAATTTTTTATTTCGCCACCACCCAGGCAGTATGGGCCAAGCGTAGTAGCACCATAAATCTTTGTTCCCATTTTTAGCTTGCTTCCCTCACCCAATGCAAACGGCCCCCTAATCATACAGCCTTCAAGTATCGCCGCATTTTTACCAATATATATCGGCCCTGTGGAGGCGTTTAAAATTGAAAAATTAATTTCAGCACCGGGCTCTACAAATATATTTTCAAAACTGACAATCTTATTTCCCGGACTGATTTCTTCAGAATCCCTGCCATGTGTCACCAGTTCAAAATCTTCTCTTATTGCCCAATCATTAAATTGAAAAATCTCCCAGGGACGGCGGAGCACTTTGCAATCGTCAGTAACCAATGGATTATAATTTCCGGATTTTATTCTTTCAAAAAGCAGTTTTGACGGGATTAGATTTCCCGGAATTTTTAGATAGTCTGTACTCTCTGTTTCATTTCCCGTTAATTGAGAGCTTAAAATGATTTTCCCCGGAAAGGCCGTTTGCCATTTTTCGTAAATTGTAAGAATGCCTACCCTAATATGCACTAACGATTTGAGAACAGCAAAAGGATATAAGGACTTATTATAAGGAATATCATCAAGAAGAATATCCATTCGCTAAACTACTTATTTATAAAGAGGCGGAAATAAAAAATCCCCCGGTAAAGGGGGATGCAGTAAAAAATTAAGTTTGCTATTTATCTCTTTTTTCGTAACGTCTTTTGAATTTATCGATACGTCCAGCAGTATCAACCAATACATTCTTACCGGTATAGAAAGGATGCGAAGTATTTGATATCTCCAGCTTTATCACCGGGTATTCTTTACCATCCTCCCATTGCACCATTTCTTTTGAAGACGCTGTTGAACGGCTCAAAAACATGTGGCCATTACTCATATCCCGGAAAACTACAAATCTGTAATTGGAAGGATGAATATCTTTTTTCATAATTGTGTTTTTTAACGCATGGATTTTGCCATGCTTTTTTGAGGCTGCAAATCTAAGGCTTTTATGAATACAGGCAAAACGAAAGGTTTAGTTTTTCATATTTATGTATTGTAGTGCTAATCCAAGGTCCCAACCTTTTGACGCCTGAATGACACCCTGTAGGTCATCAATTTTTTTAGCCGTGATACGTATAATATCGTCCATTATTGAAGCCTGCACTTTGAAACCTGAATCTTTGATAAGCTTTACAATTTTCTTTGCATCTTCCTGGCTAATACCATTGCGGACAGGAACATCTTTTTTCATCACTTTTCCGCTTTGAAAAGGTTCCTTTTTAAGATCATAAATTTCACCAGCGAGCCCCTGCTTCATACTTCTGCTTATGAGTACATCAATTACCTGGTTCAGCTTCATTTCGCTTTCTGCCTCCAGGCTTAACTTGTATTCCTTTTTATTCAGGTCAATTACTACATGGCTTCCTTTAAAATCAAAGCGGTTTTTAATTTCTTTTTCAACTGTATTTATAGCATTGTCCAGCGTTTGCAAATCCACTTTACTTACGAGATCGAATGACGGCATAGACAAATTATTAAAGGTTGAGAAGAGTGCAAATATAAATTGAAATGCCAGTAAAATAATCTGGTATACTTTCCAAAAAAATTAATGCACTGGATTTTTTATCTTTAAATAATCCAACATATGGTTATGAAAAGAACTTCTGTTAAAAAAATACTGCAAACATTTACACGCGGATGTTTCATCGTTTTTGTTTTGCAAAGCATATTTCAATTGCAGGTATTTGCGCAGGAGCTGCCTCCCATACAGGCAGACAGGCCGGATCAAACAGAATCGCCTTATACTGTTCCTAAAAAACATTTCCAGGTAGAAGCAGGAATTTCATATGAAAAAAACGACAAAGCAAGCAATTCATATACCTACCCTACTGTATTATTCAAATATGGAGTTAACGACAATTTTGAATTGAGGTTAATATCTGAGTATGTTACATCGCATATTCAAAGTGTAAAATATTCCGGCGTTACGCCTGTTACCGTTGGATTTAAAGTTAAGCTTGCAGAAGAAAAAGGCATTTTTCCCAAGCTTTCATTTATTGGTCATCTTAGCATTCCATCTTTCGCATCAAAAAACTTTCAGGCCACATGGTATGCTCCCTCTTTCAGGTTTAGTATGCAAAATACCCTTTCAGAAAAAGTGTCGCTTGGTTACAACATAGGAGCGGAATGGGACGGAGAGACTCCTGAGCCCGCATTCATCTATACACTTAGCACAGGATATTCCATCTCTGAAAAAGTAGGAAGCTATATTGAAGTCTACGGATTTCTTTTTCAGAAATCTATATCGGATCATAGAATAGATGCAGGATTAAATTACCTGTTAAAGAAAAATATGTTGATCGATATTTCGGGAGGCTTGGGTATCAATAAATATGCGCCGCAGTATTATATAGCTGTTGGGTATTCGATACGGTTAAAAAACTAATACTTCTTTATGGGTTAAAGTCAGGTATTCTTATATCGATAATGATTTTTAAAATTAAGGAAGATACTTATCTAACTTATTTGGTATTAAATATAAAATGGGGTGAAAAAATAAATACCAACACTCACCAAAGGGTAGAAAAATGAAAATGCAATTACTATTGATGCATTTGAAATAATGCGGGATAATTTGA
>JBDUEG010000182.1:0-5815 GCA_040002575.1 Ginsengibacter sp. | reverse complement strand
TACCTTAAAGAACGGCCATGTTATGAAGATGTGATGAGTATGCAAATAGAAGAAGCACTATCCTCTAAAGGAAAAGGAGATCTCGACAAACTTTTAAAAGGTAGAGAGACGTGGACGGTTGTATAATAACTGCCGTACTAATTTAATTTTTATTATTCAGAAAAATAAAAGGCTTCAACTCTTGCTGACGAAGAGTCTCTCTCACAATTTTTTCGCTGGACAAAATTTTGTATTTATTGAGATTGATAACTTCATGAGCAACTATTAAGTTATCAATCTTTTCAACACAATACAGTAATTCATGAAGTAATTCTACTTCATGTTCTATAGCCTGGGGGTTCATTAATTCTTCTTTGAACAACACCAAAAGATCCCGGTTAAACTTGTTCATATTTGGATAATGGTTTAAGTTCTAATATCCAACCATACCTTTTTTATTAGGGCATCCACAATTACTTTTTTTTGATGCATTACAGCTTACAGCAAAAATGGAAACGATAATAAATACAAGCAGGAGGATTTTGTTTAAGTATTTCATAAAATTGATACCTAAATTAAACTATTTTCACAAACTATTATTGCAATCTTGTGGTATACGGCGAAAAAATTAACAATCCTAAAAATAAGCTCACCATATTAATAGCGCCGTTGAATTGGGGACTTGGTCATGCAACTCGCTGTATTCCAATAATAAAGATGCTGGAAAAGGAAGGCTGCGATCTAATATTGGCCGCCGATGGAGATACATTTTCATTGCTAAAAAAGGAGTTTCCTTCAACAGTAATTTTACGGCTTTTTGATTATAAAATTAGATATGGCAGAGGTCTAACATCACTTGCGTTTAAAATAATATTACAGTTGCCAAGGCTTTCCATAGTCATTAAGAAGGAATATCAATGGTTAAAAAAAATTATTAAAACTTATAGACCAGATGTTGTTATATCAGATAACAGATTTGGCATGTATAACCGCAAAGTCATTTCAATTTATATCACCCATCAGTTAGAAATAAAAACCGGTAATTTTTTATTGAATTATATCGCAAACAAAATTCACAATAGCTTTATAAAAAGGTATAATCAATGCTGGGTTCCGGATTTTGAAGAAAATGGCTTGGCTGGAGAATTGTCTCATCCTAAAAAATCAAATGACGGTATTATTTACTTAGGAGCTCTATCGAGGTTTGAAAATGTATCAACCTCCAAAAACATTTACGACCTGCTAATTTCAATTTCGGGGCTCGAATCTCAAAGGACAATCTTTGAAAATATAGTTCTTGAGCAGGTAAAAACTTGCCAGAGAAAAGTTTTAATAGTAAGAGGATTGCCTTCTGAAAAAACGGAAATAAAATCTTCCAATCCTTTTGTAAAAATAAAAAATCATCTTTCATCTGCAGACTTGAATATCGCATTTCAGCAATCAGGGATGATTATTTGCAGAAGTGGCTACACAACTATTATGGATCTTGCAAAGCTAAACAGGCAGGCCGTTCTGGTGCCAACTCCGGGGCAAGCAGAACAGGAATATCTCGCCTCTTATCTTATGGAAAAAAAAAATTTCTTTGCAGTGAAACAGAAAGATTTTGTGCTTGAAGAAGTTTTATCAAAAGCGGAAGCTTTCCCTTTTGTGAAACGTAATGATAATATGGAGGCTTATAAGAAAATAATTTCGGAATTTGTTCTCTCGGTCAAATCAGGCAAATTTGCAACTTAATAATTTTTGTGACTCTTCAAACAAAAGCACATCTAGGCCTTTTAAGCACCAATCTTTTTTTTGCCGCAAATTATAGTATCATAAAATATTTTACAAGTAATAGTTATGGAGGGCCCTTTGGAATCAACATCATTCGAATCGGTGTTAGTGTTATCTTATTTTGGATTCTCTTCTTATTTAAATCATCAGATGAAAAAAAGCCAGCGATAACAAAAAATCTTAAAGCAAACATTCCTTCTTTTCTATTATGCGCCTTTGCGGGGCTTGCGGTAAATCAAATGTTATTTATAAAAGGCTTATCACTAACTTCCTCAATTAGCGCCTCCCTTCTGACACTCATCACTCCTATACTTATAACAATTATTGCTGCAATTATTTTAAAAGAGTCCCTCTCCATCGCAAAGATTTTTGGGCTAACCTTAGCCGTTACAGGAGCTATAATTTTAATAAGGTCAAAAGAAATAATCGCCAAAGGTGAAAATGCTTTTCTCGGAGATATGTTAATTATCTGCAGCGCTGTAGCATATACATTTTACTTTATCACGGTGAAGCCACTCATGAGCAAATATTCAACTATTGACGTAATGCGTTGGGTTTTTACGTTTGGCTTTTTTATGATCTTACCGCTATGCGTACATGAATTCTCCCAAATAAGATGGCAAATTTTTAATCTAAAAGATTACTTTCTTTTATTTATGGTTGTTGTACCTGGTACCTTCCTGGCTTATGTGTTTAATGCCTATGGTATTAAAATCTTAAGTGCCTCTGTTGCGGGTGCGTACATATATTCTCAGCCTGTATTTGCTGTAGCTATAGCTATGATTTTCTTAAAAGAGCAATTGAATCTTGAAAAAATTTTAGCAGCTACTCTTATTATGGCAGGAGTGTATTTGTCTAATCTTGGATTAAAAAGCAACAGGCAATTAAAAGACTAAATCAAAAGTCAAAAAATTCGTTTCGTTATTTTATTAACAACTATTTGCTCATCAGATCAGCATCGGCTTCTTTATTTAACTTGCCATCAGCCACCCACCACCAATACCAACTTCCACCGCTTGCTTTAAGTGGATTAAAATCAGCAACCGAAAAGCTTCCAGCTCCGGTAGCGCTCCCTTGTATTTCATAAACATGCAACGCTTTTTTGCGGGTTATCCATTGCAGAGGTTTGCCTTGAGCCACCGCTTCGGGCACATGTCCTGAATCAGAAGAAATAAAATAGGCCTTACTCTCTCCAAACACTTTGGCATTCCCATCCTCATCTATGCACACGGCTGTTCTTTCATTTGGGGCAATTCCTTTTGGAAAAAGATTCCAGTCCTTAATAATACGTGCCATGAATGCGACATGCCTTCCTTCACGCTTCCGTGTGAGATAGTGTTGGTCGGTAATTACATTCTGCAGGAAAGGAGCGTGCAAAAGATCATTATTATATAAAGTGACACCATCAATATAGGGATTATTTAAAACTTCATCCGAAACAACACTTTCTTTTTCTCCGCTAAAATACATTCCGCTCAAAATTGCGCATCCGGCACTGGTACCACCTACGGGAACTTTCTTTACATTCATTAGATAGTTAATGGCTGCCTGGGTTTTTGTTCCCCTCCAGAAATTCATATAACGCGATTGATCGCCACCTGCAATGAAAAGCATTTCAGCATTGCGGATAATATTAGCAACGGTATCATTATCGCCTAAATCGTGTGAAGTGATGTTTAAGGTCTCCACTGAATTTACTCCTCCTAATTGAAAAATATCCTGGTCGTAATCTGAATTATCCGAAGCTGTGATAACAACCACATCTCCTCCTCCACTGTTATTGATCATCCATCTAAAAGCACTCTCTACCTCGCCGCCGCCGCCAATAAGAACAATCCCCCCTTTTGTTTCTGTTTTAACATCAGCGCTGTCTCCAATAAGTCCTATTGAAGCCGATGAGTGAAGAAATCGCTGTGCCCGCAATTGTGTGCTGCTAATCAAAACGGTTAATAGGAAAGCGGCATTTTTTAATTGTAAAACCATATAATAACGTTTATTTTATTTCTGGGTGCCGATTCAAATATATGCTCAGTAATTAAAGATGAAGATCTTCATAACAAAATTAAAGTAGGTAAAATAAAAATAAGTAGCTGTTATTAAAGTGGGACTAATCCACTGCCTCGCCAGATGCTTTTGGATAGTCAAAAAATAATAACGCTTTATCAGCAAGTCTAAATTCTCTCCATTTTTTTATTTGTGTTGAGATAGCAAATACCCCGCATGTTGGGATATTATCTATTTTATGTTCAGTTAGGGAATTAGCAAACTCCGTTATGCCAGGATTGTGAGAAAAAAGTGCGACGTTGTTGTGCTTATCATCAACCATTTCAAGGGTGTTGTAAAAATCTATTACTGAAGCTTCGTAAAGATTAGGTACAAGAATCAAATCTTTCTTGTCTGCATAAAAAATATCCATGAAAATCTTTGCAGTTTTTTTAGCTCGTTTTGCGGGGCTTGAAATAAACAAGTCTATAGATATTTGTTTATCCTTAATTCTCCCCGCCATTTGAGGCGCATCCTCTTTACCCCGATCGTTCAAAGGGCGGTCAAAATCCGGAAGCATCACATTATCCCAACTGCTTTTCGCGTGGCGCACTAATAGGAGTGTTTTCAATATTATTTTTTAATTGAGTGATGAAGATAAATAACAACAATTTTCTGAACCAGGATCAATATCCTCTTACATTTTTTCCTTCCATGTAATTCAGAAAAGCTTTATTTACAACCCTGTTGCCACCTGGGGTTGGATAGTTTCCTGTAAAGTACCAATCACCTAAATTCGTGGGACAGCTGTCATGAAGGTCTTCAATAGTCTGGTAAATTACATCGACAGGTACGTTAATATCATCCGGTGTAATAAGCTGGGCAATCTTTCTTGAAATCTCATCTAATGTAAAAGGCTTATAGACTTCTCTCACAATATTCTCGGTATGAAGTTTATTATTTCTTCTAAGCTCATTACATTTTTCCATTAATGTATCAAGAATACATTCCAGCTTTCTTTCTTTTATTAATGCCATAGCAGCTTTAAAAGCTACAAATTCTCCAAGCTTGCTCATATCTATTCCATAGCAATCGGGGTAACGTATCTGCGGAGCCGAAGAAACTACAATAATTCTTTTAGGCTGAAGCCTCGAAAGCATACGGATAATGCTTTCGCGTAGCGTGGTACCTCTCACAATGGAATCATCTATAACCACAAGAGTATCTACATTCTTTCTTACTGTACCATAAGTAATGTCATACACGTGCTGTACCATTTCATTTCTGCCGCTATCTGCTGTAATGAAAGTGCGGAGCTTTACATCCTTAATCGCGATTTTTTCCATCCTCACCTTTCGATTCAGCATTTCAAATAATTTAGCTTCATCAAAATCTTTATTCCAGCTTAATATTCTTTCTGTCTTTATTTTGTTTAAATAATCTTCTGCTCCTTTAATCATTCCATAGAAAGCAGTTTCAGCAGTGTTGGGAATAAAGGAAAAGATCGTGTTTTTAAGATCATAATCTACAGCCTTTAAAACTCTTTCACTAAGGTGATAGCCTAATGCAATTCTTTCGCGGTAGATTTTTTCATCACTTCCTCTTGAAAAATATATCCGCTCAAAGCTGCATGCTTTCCTTTCCTTCGGTTCCAATATTTGCTGAATAGAAAAGTTTCCATTAGCTTCTGCAATTAATGCAGTGCCCGGCATTAACTCCTGCACTTCATTTTCACCAACATTAAAAACCGTACGGATTGCTGCCCGCTCACTGGCAGCTACAATAATTTCATCATCAATATAGTAATAGCAGGGGCGTATACCGTGGGCATCACGTACCACAAACCCATCGCCGCAACCTGTCATCCCACCAAAAGTGAAACCACCATCAAAAAGAGAAACGGATTTTTTTAATACCTGTGCTATGTCCGATTTACCGGGCGATTCCTCATCTGCTTTTACCAAAAAATGATGAATCACATCCATCATAGCGCCTAGATCACTTTGCCTGTCAAGCTCATCAGGGTGGCTATTTATAAGAGAGAACAATTCTTCTTTATTTACAAGATTAAAATTTCCTG
>JBDUEG010000181.1:0-5878 GCA_040002575.1 Ginsengibacter sp. | reverse complement strand
AATATATCACACTTACCTTTCTTCTTCAAGCAGTTCTTTGTTTATATAAACTGCTGCCTTTGCCCCTTCTGCTGCCGCCACTATTACAAAATGGATATCTTTTGAAATATCTCCGGCAACATATAATCCGGCAATATTTGTTTGTTGCGATTTGTTGGTGAGGGCTATATTATTTTTACCCGTATTACACCCCAGGCTTTCTACAAGGTGGCATTGAACTTCGTAACCGTTGCTGAAATAAAGTGCATCACACGGAGACTTTGTTCCATCTTCAAAGACAATATTTTTTATTTGACCACGGGTGCTTTCAAAGGAACTTACAAGTTTCGTTACAATCGTTATATTTTTTTTCACCAGTAATTCTTCATCCTTCTTTCTCGCATAATTTTTACCATCTGTATACAATATAATTTTTTTACTATAAGAGGTAAGCGTAAGAGAAAGGTCTATTCCGCTTTTACTTTTAGAATAAACACCGGTTGCTTTGTTATTGTTTTCCCAGCCATCACAGTAGGGGCAGTGAAACATAGATTTGCCATAAATCTTTTCTGCTCCTTTTATTTCAGGAAGTATGTCAGCTACACCGGTTGCAAGCAATAATTTTTTAGAATGATAGATTGTACCCTTCGAATCCTTCACCACAAAAATCCCTTGATCATTTTTTTTCGCATGCATTATTTCGGCACGCAATATTTTTACACCATACTTTTTTGATTCACGAAGGCCTATTTTCAAAAAATCTGTGGGCGAAATATCGTCACGTGTTATAAAGTTGTGCATGCCATGAGAATACCTGTTGCGTTGCTTGCCATGATCAAACAACAAAACTTTTCGATTGCATCTTCCTAAAACTATCGCGGCATTCAGGCCGGCAGGGCCACCTCCGATAATGATTACATCAAACACGTTCATTGGGCAGGGATTTATTTAAAAATTTGGTTGAGCAAAATTACATATGAATTGAATTAGATTTGTTTGGTTGAGTTTCTTCCTGGCAGGTGTCTCGCAGAGTATTTTTGAATTGATAGAACTTACTCAAGTCTCAAAGCCTCCAGATATTTAATCTTTGCAATGGAATAATAATGTATGTTGCCTTTATATAAAAAGCCTAAAACTACATCCTGGTTTTTGAACTTACTGAGTTGTTTGATATCGCTTTCCTTTATCATTTCACCCACATTTATCTTCAAGGTTATAAGACTAGCAGACCTAAATAAAGTATCATATTTTTCAGTCGAACCACTACTCATCAATACAACAGGAAATTCATGTACTGCTTCGGCGTTAGCCTCGTAGTACTCTCCCTTGATGCGAATAGATTTAACTAATGGGAATGCAGTGTCTTTAGTCTCCACATAAATAAAATATTGCATGCCCGGCTTCCTATGTGTTTGAAGGATGGTGCCATCTTCAGCCACACTTCCCTGTGACTTTACACCGCTGATTACCTCTCTTGCGTAAGCAAAGCCTTTTTCTATTCTATAGGTTTGGGAACAACCAGCAGATACTAATAGTATGTATGCAAAGAATAAACCGGTCAATATCTTCATGTTTTTTTTCCGGGAAAGAACAAAAAGTTTAAAAATTAATACTTGATAAATTTCCTGATGAATTTGTATTGACCATTATCACTTTCTATTTTAAGAATATATCCTCCGGAAGAAAACCTTTTAACATCTAAGGTGGTACTCTGGTAACTGCCTTTGGTTGCATACACAACCTGCCCTGCCATGTTATAGATTTTTAAGGAAATTACTTTAATGTTTAAAGCATTCCCTATCTCATAACGCAAGCTGGTTTTTGTAAATGTGGGGTAAAGATTCTTTATAAATGTACCCGGTGGTAACGTAGGGTCCACACCAGGCCCGGTGTTTGGCCTGTAGTCCGAAGTTCCTGTGCTGGTATAAAACATTCCATTTCCATGAGTACCTACAAGAAGTGTATTATCCTGCGGCCTATAATCGAGGCTTACTGTTAACGGCATTCCAAGTAAATTATCTCCCTCCCTTTCCCAGGTAACTGATGCAGCACTAATATCTGTTGTACTATACAGCCCAACAGATGTACCTACATAATATTCGGTAAGCGGAACTCCCGACGCATCCTTTTTTGCAATAATCATACAGCTTCGTATTGATGGTAGCGTAAGATTGCCTTCTACATTCTTCCAGGTGGGTAATGTACTTTTCCCGTTGGCAGAATACCAGATATTAGTAGTGCCATAGTTGGAAACAGTTACAAGCACTTCATCATCATTGTTGGGATTAATGGCAATATCAGAAACATTCCCTGCCAACCCCGGTGGGGTAATATCAACTGGTGCCGAAGTTACCGCCGCATTCCTTGGATCATTCAAACGGAAAAGGTGACCGTCTGAGGTTCCGATGTATAAGGCATGTTCTGGTAAATATGGCCCGCGGCTAAGCTCCATTGCTCGAATTGATACGTCAGTGCCATTGGAACCTGACGGATTTATTGTGGAAGCCACGCCGGTTATTTCTTCCCAGGTTGACGGCGTTACGGTAGAAGCTTTTTTAGTTCTGAACACACGATTAAAGTTTGCATAATAAAGGTCTTGCGGGTTATCGAAATCACTTTTAAAGTAAGTTACAAAATCACCAAAGCCTCCGTCCGGGTTTGCCGTAAGCCCTGAAGGAGTAATGGAAACAAAGTCGTTAGTAATATCTCTTGTAAGGTTTCCAAATTGCGTTGAAAAATAAATAGTGAAAGCATTATCAGTAACCGAAGCAATAGATACTGAAGCACCGTCACCACCACTTATTTTGAATTGATCATTTGGATTTGCAATGCCATCTACCCTGAAAAAAGAGCCATTATCCTGGGCGCCTCCAAAGAAATTGTTTTGACCTGCCGCCGGGTCTATAGCAACAAAATTATATTGAAGCGTTTGGTACCTGCTTACCATTGTCCATGGCACAGGATCAGGGGATTGATTAGCTAAAATGCTATCCGTTTTTTGGATACCACCGTCATTAATAGCAAATGCTGTATTCGTATTGGTAGGGTCAAAAAACAATCCGTGCATATCCGGATGACTATTCGGATACCCCTCTGCTGTTATTGGATTTTGTTTGCGATAGCCTCCAATCCACTCTGTCTTACTTGTTGATGTAAAGCCATCTGTAGATCTGTATAAATTAGTTCCTCCTATAAATACAACATTGGGATCGTCAGGCTTTACAGCAACTACCATGTTATAGCCACCTTGTAACGTTAAGGGGTCAATGCCATCCTGTTGGCTTGGAAAATCGGGCATATTTGGTGAGAGGTTAACAGCTGTTTTTGTTGTAAGATTTATCCTAAACAGGTCGCCTTCTGGATGGGCTCCTTTCGATGCTTCCTGTGAGAGGCCGTTTTGATAAAAGGCAAATAAAAGATTTTGTTGTGAAGGAGCAAGAGCAAGCAGTATCCTTTTCGGGCCGGCAGTATCATAGGAGTTTGCCCGCCAGCCTGCTAATGAATCAACGCCTAGTGTCTGTCCACCCGAGATCCTGGTCCAGCTGTTGAAATCTCCCGAGGTAGAAGTCCACACTCCACGAAGGTTTGTATCAGGATTACTGCCATTTACAGCAAGGTATAAATTCCCTGCGCTGTTGCTGATGATATCCATTTGTCCCTGGTCTGAAGTGGCCGGTACATTGCTTCCAAACACTACCCTGAAATTTGCTCCGCCATCTGTTGACCTCACAAGTCTTCTATGGCCTGCTATGTATACATTTCCATTAGCAGGGCTCACTATTATTTTGTGTACAATATCAAAAACATTATCGAATGCTTCAACAGTGCCAGGCGCTAAGGGAGTGCCGTCGGTATTAGTCACAGTAAGTGTAAGCTTCGTCCAGGTGAGGCCGTTATCAGTAGATTTTAAAATTCCATACCCAAAATAAAATGCACCTATATCAGCGGCCGAATTTCCCAGCGGCTCACCCCCGCCAGCGTACCATGTGTCCTGGAACCCTGGCCTTGGATCCTGTGTTATAGATGTGAGATTATGTATTTCATTTTCCGGCGTCACTTTATTCCAGCTACTGCCAGCATTTGCAGAGCGATAGATTCCGCCACTCACGCTCCCCGAAAGGATTACTTTATTGGAACCCGTGCCGAAGCGTTTATCGATTGCAAAAGCCCTTGTTCTCCCACCAATATTATCGGGACCGGCAGGGCTGTAAGAGTTAAGATTTGTTGGAGTGAAAAGTCCTGATCCCCTCGCATTTTTTACAGGTAAAGATTTGGCGAATTCAATTTCCTTTTGAAAAATGTTTCTCGGTATTTTATTAGTAACCGGGCTTTTCAGGATATCAAATTCATATTGGAGCCTGTTATTTACAAATTCTTCACGCTCGTATTCTTCCCTGTTTTCAGAAAAAATAAGTTTAGGCTTCTTACCTAAAAAAAATATGCCACACGAAATGATGGCAATCATTAACAAAGCAATTGTTTTTTTGTACATGGGTGTTTTTATGTTCGGATTATCAATCTGTGACTTTAAAAAAAACGTTGTCAGAAGTCAACAGGTATGTATTTTTTAGAAAAAATATTGAATACAAATTACGAAAAATAAAAAGGCGGAAATCATTAGAACAGCTTTTTTTTACCCGCATCTCCTATTTCGAAAGAGAGGTTTTTTTAAGATAATTGAACCCGGATGAACGAATGCTGCAAAGAATATTGACTAACTTCACTACTCTCAAGATCAAATTGTATATGTGGTTTACAAAGTATAAAAGGCTTTTAATAATCATCTCCATTTTTGCCATAGCGATTATCATTTTTACATACAGTACCAGCAGGCAGGTTATAGATTTCAGTGCAGACGTAAAGCCCATTTTAAATAAGAATTGCATTACCTGTCATGGCGGTGTACGGCGACAAGCTGATTTTAGTTTACTATTCAGGTCAGATGCTTTAGCTAAAACAAAATCAGGCAAGTTTGCCATTATTCCCGGCGATCCTGACCACAGCGAAATGATTCGCCGCCTTTCTCTGAAAGACCCCGAAGAACGAATGCCTTATAAGCATAATCCGCTTCCGGAAGAACAAATAAATATTTTGCGAAAGTGGATAAAGCAAGGAGCGAAATGGGGTGACCACTGGGCTTATGTACCGGTAAAGGAAGAGACGGTTCCGAAGCCGCAGTCTTCTTTTTTTGGCTTAAAACCGGCAAAAAAAATTGATTGGGTTAAAAATGATATTGATTATTTCATTTATGATAAACTGCAACAGGAAAAATTACAACCCTCTCCTGAAGCTGATAAACCAACATTATTGCGAAGGGTAAGTTTGGACCTGACCGGCCTTCCTCCTTCAGAAAATTTAACTCAGCAATTTTTACAAAATAAGAATGATAACGCTTACGAAATACTGGTAGATTCCTTATTAGCTTCCCTGCATTATGGCGAGCATCTTTCCGGGATGTGGCTCGATCTTGCACGCTATGCTGATACAAAAGGTTATGAGCGTGATGACAGCCGCCAGATATGGAAATACCGCGATTGGCTTATAAAAGCTTTTAATGCTGATAAGCCTTATGACGAATTTTTAATAGATCAACTGGCAGGAGATTTATTACCCAATGCAACAGATGATGAATTTATTGCTACCGCTTTTAACCGCAATACTTTAACCAATGACGAAGGCGGTACTGATAATGAAGAATTCCGCACCTCTGCTGTTTTAGACAGGGTTAATACAACGTGGCAGGCGCTGATGGGAACAACGTTTGGCTGCGTGCAATGCCACAGCCATCCTTACGATCCATTCCGGCATGAAGATTATTATAAGTTCATGGCATTCTTCAATGATACAAGAGATGAAGATACTTATGACGATTATCCTTTGCTTCGTAATTACAATTCAG
>JBDUEG010000180.1:0-5882 GCA_040002575.1 Ginsengibacter sp. | reverse complement strand
GTTGTTTTGCCGGCGCCAATATTTCCTTCAATTGTTATGAAATTATATTTCATGCTTTATTCCTCGATAGCAAGCATATCAGCCTGAAGTACTTCGGAAGATTGATTTGATTTTTATGAAAAAAACACTATCAAAAATAACGACTGAAAACTAAAATAATTTAAATGAATTTGGACAGTGACTTCTAATCAACTGATAAGTCATTAATCTCAACAGGTATCACCTTCAGCGTATCGCTACAAATGGTTAGTAATTCCCTGATAGTATTATTCAACGTTGGATGAATTATGAAAGGAGATAATTCATTAAGGGGCACAAGCACAAAACGCCTATTGGCTATTTCCGGATGAGGAATTACAAGCCCGGGCTTATTTATTACGTCCCGGTTAAAAAATAACACATCAATATCAATGATCCTAGCCGCATTTTTGAATGTCCTTATTCTACCCATCCGTTCCTCAATACCTAAAATTCTATGCATTATTTCATCTGCACTAAGCCTTGTGCTAACAATATGAACCTGGTTGTAAAAATCAGGTTGGTCCTCACTTCCCCAGGCAGCCGTTTCATATATTAATGATGATCTTTCAATTTGCCCTATCTCATATTCAAGAAATTTTTGTGAACTGTTTAAGTTAGCCAACCTATCTCCAATATTGCCTCCAGTAAGAATATAAACTGTATTCATTAAAGCTAAATTTGAGTAAGCCTTTTATCTAAATCAAGAGGTTCCACATTTATTATTTTAACCTCGCGATAGCTTTTATGTAGCGGATTAAGTAAGAAGTTATTTTCCTTGTCTACAATGGCAGATGGGATCTGAAGCGCGAGAGACTTTTTTTCTTTTAGAAACTCTTCTCCTATCCATTGTGTGTATTCAATATGCTGTTTCCATCCAGCTTTTAGCGCAGCAAGCTCTATTACATTTATATCTATTTCAGGAAAGTCGATAGTGATAAGTTGATAATCTGTTGGATTTATGTTGATTTGCGAGCGAACCAATATTTCCAAAATGCACAAGGAAATGTATTGTGAAGTATATATCGCTTTTAAGCCAATGGAATTCCATCTTCCTCCAAAAATCGCCGCACCTTCGCCGGAAAGATCATTTGCAAACCTGGAACTGGCTAAACGGTAAACTGTCATTTATGCTAAAATACCATGTTCAATTCTTCCCAATTGATTTAAGATCTTTGCAGTACCATCAAAGCTTGCAAGAGAGCCAAAACCAAGTTTACCCTCTATACTTAAAGGTTCAGCCTTTAACCATATTAAAAAATTTTTGGCACTGCCAAATACAGTGATACCTTTTCTAAGTACTTTGTCAATTAACAAAATTCTATCTATAAGACTAAAATTAAAAGTACTGTTATCTTTAGAATACCGCTGTAATGTTCGTTCAGAAATATGAAGCACATCCGACCATTCTTTTTGAGTAAGGTCAACTTTATCAGCGATTTTTTTAAATTCGCTGAAAGTAAAATCTTTTGTAATGTTTATTTGTCTTTGGGAAGAATATAATGTTTCCGGTTCTTCAAATTGACTTTGCTTTATAATTTTTGATACATTGTTTTTAGCGGATGAAGTTTTCTTTTTCATGGTTGTCATTTGTCATACGAATATACGACATTTGGCAAGTATTCAATAATTTCTTCTAATTATTTTTTCTAAAATAGTTTTGCCCAAATTTAAATTTACAAGATGAAGTCTTACAGTCAGCTAAGAGCAATGTTTGCAATTACCAAAGCAAGCTTAATAGCGATTTTTAGAAGTCCGTCTGCCGTAGTTTTTGGCTTTGCGTTTCCTTTGATTTTTATTCTTGTATTTGGATTTATAGGGGATAGTGGAGGATCGAGAAACTATAAGATAGCCCTGGAAGGTAATATAGACACTGCGAATCTATTGTTTAGTGCAATTAAAAATAATAAAGCAATAACGATTAAAAGATATCCGGGCAAGGATTTACTCACCGAAGACCAGCAAAAGGGAAGGTTAGCGGGAGTCATAAATATTCAAAAAAATCCAGCTGGCAGCCCACCATATATATTTACTTTAAAAAGCACAACTTCAAGTAACGACCAATGGCCACAATTTATGTCAATGACTGAAAGCATAATAAATGGCGTAAGTGAAACTTATTATAAAGGAAGGCCACAGTACGCCTTGTTTGATTTTAATTCAAAAAGAGATATTTCGGAAATCCGGGAATACAAAACAATAGATTTCATCCTTCCTGGCCAGCTCGGATTTTCTTTATTGGCATCTGGTGTATTTGGAGTCGCATTTATGTTTTTCAACCTAAGAAATACTTTAGTATTAAAAAGATTTTTTGCCACTCCTATCAGCAGGACTTATATTATTCTGGGGGAAATGTTTAGCCGTGTAATTTTTCAGATGCTCACAGCAATAGTTATTATTCTTGCAGGTTACTATTTCTTCGGATTTACTTTAATACATGGTTTCAAAACTTTTATGGAAATGCTTGCCCTAAGTTTTATAGGTCTCATTGTTTTCATGGGCTTCGGCTTCATAGTAAGTGGTTTGGCAAAAAACGACAGCACCATTCCACCCTTTGCAAACCTTATAACGCTTCCGCAATTTTTAATAGGAGGAACATTTTTTTCAATTGAAGTATTTCCTAAATGGCTGCAGCCAATTTCAAAAGCGCTACCCCTTACTCATTTAAACACTGCTTTGCGGGAGGTAGCCTTCGAAGGTCAAAGCCTTTGGGATGTGAAATTGGAGATAGGAATTTTATTGATTTGGGGAGTGGCCGTATATGCAGTTGCAGTAAAAGTTTTTAAGTGGGAACAGTAAACATGTGCTAATGCGAAAACCGAATTGCTTATAGCGGGCGTTATTTTAACGCTGTGTTTCTTTTTGCAATCATGTTACTTCTTCTATAAAAGTCACTGTTTCAAAATCAATAATAAAATTTGAAGGTTATGTTAAATAACGGATGACTAATGAATACCTCAATAGCAAAATATATAGATCACACAAGTTTAAAAACTACAACTCTTTTAGCCCAAATTGAAAAGCTCTGTAAAGAAGCTATTCAATATCAATTCGTAGCAGTTTGCGTTCCACCCTTATTCGTAAAAAAGGCTAAAGAATTAACGGCTAATTCAACAGTTAAAACAGCCACGGTTATTGGCTTTCCGTTCGGCTATTCAGCTATTGAAGCTAAGGTTGCTGAAATTGTTTTAGCGATTGTTGATGGTGCTGATGAACTCGACATGGTCATCAACATTTCAGCCTTAAAAAATAATGACTGGCAATTCTTAGCCAACGAAATAAATACGGTGTTGCCTATTATAAAAAACAGGAACAAGATCATAAAGGTGATTATCGAAAGCGGTATCCTTACTGACGATGAAATAATAAAATGCTGTGATGTTTACGGAGCTGCTGGAGTTGATTATTTAAAAACCTCGACAGGGTATGCTGAGCACGGAGCATCTGTCCATGCCGTAAAGCTTATAAGAACACATCTTAGCAATGCAGTAAAAATTAAGGCAAGTGGAGGTATTAAGACCTACTTATTTGCGAAGCAGTTAATTGATGCCGGTGCTGACAGGATTGGATGCAGCAGCAGTGTTCAAATCATGCAGGAAAGCATTTCGTAAAAAAGATATTAATTTATACAATCGTACAACTTATATTTCCAAATTAGCCTCTAAAGTAAACCAACTAATCATGGTATTATTTTTGACAAATGCTATCCATAAAATATGAAACTTTTATTTTTTCTTTTGTTTGTAACTTTTTCTTTCTGTTCATTTTCCCAGGTGGCTGATTCTGTGATTGAAAACAAGGTAATAATACACGCCGACCATCGGCTGGCTATTCTTGCTAGGAAGGAATCAGAGCTTAATACGGCAATATTAAAATCACAAGCCAGAACAGCTAAAGGCTATCGCCTCATGGTTCTTAATACTAATGATCGGGACTACGCTCTAAGAGTGCGCACTGAATTACTTCAAAAATTTCCGGAGCAAAAACCCTATATGTGGTTTTCAAACCCTTATATAAAATTGAAGTTTGGAAATTTTAGAACAAGAGAAGAAGCCGAAGAATATAAAAAGCTGATAAGCAAAATGCTGGATGGAGCCTCTATTTACCTTCTTACCGAAACAATCGAAGTAAAACCTGACAAAGATTTTAACCCTGACGAATTTCGTTAAGGTTTTTTATTATATTTTATTAAAGAGTTTCTTTATGAAACTCTTTTTACTTTTGAGACATTCCCGTTTGCGATACAGATTAATAAAGTGACATGTTAATAGAGAACATAAAGAGTCTAGCTGCTAAGTACTCAGATGAATTTATAAATATCCGTCATCACCTTCATTCCCATCCGGAGCTAAGCTTTAAAGAATTTGAAACATCGAAGTTCATTCAACAAAAGCTTGACGACTGGAACATCGAATACCAGGTAATGGCAACCACAGGAGTTGTCGGAATTATAAAAGGGAAAAATACAAGCAATAAAGTAATTGCGCTTCGTGCGGACATGGATGCATTGCCTATAAAAGAGCAAAATGAAATTAACTACCGTTCAAAAAATGAAGGCGTAATGCATGCATGCGGGCACGATGTGCATACCACTTGCCTTCTTGGAGCCGCCAGAATTCTAAACGAATTAAAAGATGAGTGGGAAGGTACAATCAAATTAATCTTTCAGCCGGGTGAAGAACGTAACCCCGGAGGTGCAAGTATTTTAATAAAAGAAGGTGTACTTGAAAATCCTAAGCCTGATGCAATTTTCGCTTTGCATGTTCATCCCGGCTTATCGGTTGGCAAGTTTAGTTTTAGGGGAGGAATGGTCATGGCAAGTGCTGATGAAATTTATATTACTATTTCCGGCAAGGGCGGGCATGCTGCAGCACCGAATCTTACAGTCGATACCATTCTCACTGCTTCACAGCTTGTTGTTAATCTTCAGCAGGTAATAAGCAGAATGAACGACCCTTTCAACCCTTCTGTATTGTCGATTACTTCTTTCCAGGGTGGAAACACAACAAATGTAATTCCCGGCGAAGTAAAGCTGATAGGCACATTCCGGGCAATGAATGAAGAATGGAGATTTAAAGCGCATGACCTTATAAGAAAAATTTGTAACAGCAGCGCAGAAATGACAGGGGCAATAATAGATGTTTTGATTGATGTGGGTTATCCGTTTGTAACAAATGATAAACAGCTTACCGCCTTCGCGAGGCAAAAAGCTGTTGAGTTTGCAGGGGTGAAAAACGTGGAAGAAACTGAAATGCGAATGGGCGCTGAAGACTTCGCTTTCTATTCACATAAGATACCTGCCTGCTTTTTCAGATTAGGAGTCGGTAACAAAGAAAAAAATATAACTGCGGGAGTACACACTCCATTGTTTAATATAGATGAAAGCGCCATCAGCAATGGCATTGGTATAATGGCCTGGCTTGGGGCATCTGGAACCACCATTTGAGTTATTCACATTAACTATCTTTACGAAATAAAAACACCGAAGCCTGCTGCAGGCAAACAGAGTTAATAAACCAATATGCAAAAGAATCTTCGAAAACAGGAGGCGCTTGATTATCATTCTAAGGGAAGGCCGGGGAAAATAGAAGTAGTTCCCACAAAATCCACTAAAACACAAAGAGACCTTTCACTCGCTTACTCTCCCGGCGTGGCAGTTCCATGTCTTGAGATAAAGGAAAATCCTGAAGCTGTTTACCAATATACAGCCAAAGGAAACCTTGTAGGTGTGATAAGTAACGGTACGGCCGTATTAGGGCTTGGAGATATAGGCCCTGAAGCAGGAAAGCCTGTTATGGAAGGCAAAGGTGTATTGTTTAAAATATTTGCTGATATTGATGTATTTGATATTGAAATAAATGAAA
>JBDUEG010000179.1:0-5936 GCA_040002575.1 Ginsengibacter sp. | reverse complement strand
GAGAATAATGTTTAACGCAAGGTGCTAAATCGATATGGATTTGATTACTATTAATTCACTTTCTTTAATACAATCTGTTCGCTTTCTTTATTTATCAGATAAGAATAAAAATTTCGAAGAGTGTTATAATCTTCTGCATCATAAATGGCTCTATTAATTTTTAGCATGCATCTTAATTGTAGCCTGTTTTCATTTTGCTGAATAATATATTCGAAGACACCATCTTCATTTTCTAATTTTAAGCGTGTGGATTTGGGGACCTCTTCAATTTTATAACCACCAGGAATTTCCATGTCGACAATTAAAAGTTGATTCGGGCAGTAGGGCATCTCAACCGGGTATAGCCTTTGAAGTTCACTTTTAAAAGGGTTCTCTTTTAATTCCTGGCCAAACATTGGATTTATGTAAACTAAACTGTCATTACTATTATAACTGTAAACCATTTTATATTTGATGCTTAGCGGATGTTCATATTTATTTAAAGAATCTATCGTGCAATTTTGGATTAAAATATCGGAAGGATATTCTTTTTGTAATTCTTTGAAAAAGGTTTCCTGATTTTCGTTTGCAATTTTTTCCCGCAAGTTCAATGATGCGTTATCTCCTAAAGTTGATATAAAAGTCCCTGACAAATTATTGCCGTTAGCTTTTGAAAGAAAAATCATTTTGGTGGAAACTTCTTTCAAAGAATCTGAACTCAACTGCACAACAGCCGTATCATCACTTATTACTCTTGCAATTCCATTAAAACAATTATCTGGTAATTTATTAAAGCCCAGGAAGTGATTGCTGGCATCCAAATAATAAGTTGTACCGTTGATCACCGTCCTGCATATCGTATAGTTATATCTTTGCAGAATGGGATAAACAGGATGTACTACTCCATGATCGCGTGTGCTAAGTATAACAGGATCTGCTTTAATACCTGCATTTTTCAGCATGGCAATTAATAATAAATTAATATCGCTTACTGATCCTTTTTTGCTTTTATAGATATTTCTCAACGTGGCATCTGCTGTTAAAAAGATGCCGTTATTATTAGTATTTGCAAAATTATCGCGTACAAAAGAAAATATGATTTTTGCTTTATCTAAACCAGGAAGGTCGCTGTCAACAATCTTATTGTTCTCGCTAACCAGCCACCCGCTTTCATCAAGCTGTTGGCCAAAATCCTTATATCCGAGCAATTCTTTGTTTACTGTTAACCAAGTATTCAGCTTATTTTCCGGAGGGTCTGTAAATCTGTATTGGGCGAGTTGAAATTGAATTTTCGATATGTAATTTTGTGTGGTTGATATCATCGTTTCTTCGCGTACGGCAGGCACGTCCTTTATAACCCACCTGTTTACAGCAATAAATGAATTTATAGTATATAGTTGGGGAACACTTCCATAGCTGGAATTTTTGTAATTAGGATCTTGTATCTGGAACACGGCAGACTTTGTTTTCTTTTCATTAATGAAAAAAGGGTTATATCCTTTTGATAAAAATATGTAGGCGAAAAAATCTGGAATATTTACTGTGTATTCACTCCATAAGCATGGGTACTTACCCTGAAAGTACCAGGGTTGTAAATTGAAAATAAAATCAGATTTAATTGTGTAAGAATATTCAATGATGGAACCTGTCTTTACTGAAGAGAAAGTGAACTTTTTTTCCAGGCGATTTTTGTCAATCCTGGTTTCAAACACAGAACCGGCATCCAATTTTGTTACGGATATTTTACCATCAGTAATATTATAAGTTGCTCCTTTTAAATCCAGAAGTATTTCCTTGTTTTTGTCGTCCTGATAATAACCATTATCAGTATACAATACAATACTTACATCCGCAGCGTCAAACCCTTTTTGGCTTATAATTCTTATTCGCCGTATTCTCTTGTATACTAATGTAAACCAACCTCTATTATTCCCTTCAAATTCAGAACTGCCAATATCAGCAATTACTACTGCATTAGTGTTCGAATCGACCAATGTTGAACCGGTAGAAAAATCATCAGCATTTATTTTACCAAATTTGATATTATTTGTATGCTGTGCCTTTAACGATAAGATTATTAGACAATTAAAAGCAAGTAATAAAACATAATTTTTCTTTTTTAATAGCATTGTATTAAGGCCCGTTAGTTTTAAGATATAGTGAAAATAATTTTTTATTTGAAAACACAATTAAGATTTAATAGATAAATATTTACGCTGGACTTATTAAGCATAAAGACTTGATATTCCATTGCATCTTAACTGGAGCAAAATCCTTTATTTTTACTTTCCCAAAAAAAATTTAATGCAGTCAATTGTAGAGGATATAAAAATTTTTTTCCGTGATTATAATTCTTCCGAAATAAAAAGTTTTGAAAAGCTTCCCCAATCGGGCGGTGATAGAATTTATTTCCGGATTATAACTAATGACAATTCTTATATAGCCACTTACAATGAAAATATAAAAGAAAATAAAACCTTCCTGGATTTTACAAATCATTTCAAAAAAATTAACGCACCTCTTCCTGAAATATATAAAGTTCACCCCGGTAACCAAATGTACATCCAGCAAGATTTTGGTGATGATTCTTTACTGACGAAACTTGAAGAGAACGGCTTGACTGATTATGTGTACGGGCTTTTTAAGAAAAGTCTCAAAGGCCTTGCATGGCTGCAGATTGAAGGGAACAAAAATTTTGATTACAGCAATTGCATCACTTCAAAAGAATTTGGAAAACAGGCTATCGTAAGTGATCTGTTATATTTTAAATACTATTTTCTTGACACGCTTAAGATTGCTTATGATAAAGAAAAGCTGATTGATGATTTCGAAGCGCTAAGTAATTATCTTACTAATGTTCAGCATAAACATTTTATGTTTCGCGATTTTCAAAGCAGGAATATATTAGTGCAAAACGATGAAGTACACTTTATAGATTACCAGGGCGGGATGCAGGGAGCATTGCAATATGATGTCGCCTCTTTGCTATGGCAGGCAAAAGCAAATCTTCCTGATGACTGGAAAAATTCTTTACTTAATTATTATATTGATTGCGTAAGTGAAATATTACAACAACCCATTGACCGGGATCAGTTCATTAGCCGGTATAATGGATATGTTCTTATAAGATTACTACAGGTTTTGGGTGCTTACGGTTTTCGTGGCTTGTTTGAAAGAAAAGCTCACTTCCTTATAAGCATTCCTTTGGCTCTCAAAAATTTAAGATGGTTTTTGAATAATAAGAAAACCGGAATAGAACTGCCGGAGTTTGAACGTGTTCTCAAACTCGTTGTAAACGAAGAGATAGAAGAAAGATTCAGGCCGGTACAGGCAGATGCATCAAGCCCTTTAGTTGTAAAAATTAACAGCTTTTCTTTTTTAAAATCAGGGTATCCGAAAGATGATAGTAAGCATGGAGGCGGTTTTGTTTTTGACTGCCGCGGCTTATTAAACCCTGGGCGTTTTGAAGAATATAAATTAATAAATGGAAGAAATAAATCTGTTATGGATTTTCTCGAGCAGCAAACAAAAATGCCTGAATTTTTAAACGGCGTTTATACTCTTGTTGATATTGCTGTAGAAGACTATATCAAAAGAAACTTTTCTTCATTGATGATAAGTTTCGGCTGTACAGGGGGACAGCACCGCAGTGTATATGCTGCTGATGCACTTGCACGTCATCTCAGAAATAAATTTCACGTGATAATTGATCTCAACCATATTGAACAAGGAATACATGAATATAAAAATTTCGAAAATTAATTTCCTATGAAGGGAATGATACTTGCAGCCGGGCTCGGCACCCGACTGAAACCCTTTACTGACAGCAATCCCAAGGCGCTGGTAATGGTGAATAAGAAAACTATTCTTCAAAGAAATATTGAATTTTTGGCCAGGTTCGGCATTAAAGATCTCATTATTAACGTACATCATTTTGCCCCACAAATCATCGAATTTTTAAATGCTAATAATAATTTTGGAAGCGCCATTACCATCTCTGATGAAAGTGATGAAGTACTTGAAACAGGGGGAGGATTAAAAAAAGCAAGTTGGTTTTTTGAGGCAGATAATTCGCCCTTCATCCTGATGAATGTTGATGTGCTTACCGATATTCACCTCAGAGCAATGATTGAGCAACATAATAAATTGAACCCTTTGGCTACACTTGCAGTTACCAGCCGGCATACTTCACGCTATTTTCTATTTGATGAAATGAACCTGTTATGTGGTTGGAAAAATATAAAGACAGGGGAACAAAAAATCAGCCGGGAATCATCAGAACATATACAAAAGGCTTTCAGCGGCATTCACGTTATTTCTCCAAAAATTTTTTCTTTGATGCATATGGCCGGCAAATTTTCAATGGTCGATGTTTACCTGGAACTTGCTATGACGCATGCCATCACATCATTTGACCATAGCAACTCAAAATTTATTGATGTGGGAAAACCGGAAAGTATTATTAAGGCAGAAAGGCTATTTCCGTAGTTTGGTATTTCAATCGTTACTTTTTAGCATCAAATAATTCACTCTTCGGAACGACCTTTACTTTGTCTTTACCTTTTAAAGTTTTGGAAACTACCTCATAGGGGCCGGTAATTACTTCATCACCCTCTTTCAATCCTTCTGTGATTTCTATGTTGTTTATATCCTGGATAGATGATTTTACCTTTTGCTTTCTAACTGTGCCATCTGGCTGCAATAAGAACACTATTTCCTCAAGGTCATTTGAGTTATTTGCACCACTGTTTGAAACAGCCACATTATTAGTTCCATTATCGTCCGCAGGTTTCACAGTTTTATTTCCTGTTGAATCGTTTTTATCACGGGTCGTTACAGCGTTAATCGGCACAACTAATACATTTTTATGAGTTTTGGTTTGTATATCTGCACTTGCACTCATGCCAGGCCGAAAAGGAAAGCTTTTTGACTTGGAGGGATCGATTAAGTCTTTGTAAGACTCAGGAGAAAGCCGGATATACACCTTGTAGTTCGTCACGTCTGTGCTGGTGGCAGCAAGCGCAGACTGACTAGCAGCTCCATTGTTACTACTTGCTATTTGTGTTACTATACCGGAAAACTTTTTATCGTTGTATGCGTCTACTTCAATTATTGCACTGTCGCCGAGATGAACTTTGGGAATATCATTCTCACCAACATCTACCCTTATTTCAATTTTACTCATGTCGGCAATACGCATCATCTCTGTGCCTGCCATCATCGAGCTACCAACCACTCTTTCCCCTTTTTTTACACTCAATAAAGAAATGACGCCATCCATCGGAGCCACAAGCGTAGCCCTGCTAATGTCCTTATTAGCTTTTGCCAATCCTGCTCTTGCACTTTGCACACCTGCCTTGCTGCCGACTATTCCTTCTTTCGCAGCATTATAATTTGCTAATGCAGATTTATAACTTGCATCGGCAGTATTAAATTCATTTTTAGAAATTACCTTCTCATCGTACAATTCCTTTTGCATATCATACACTTTTTTAGCCTGGTCAAGCGATGCCTGCATAGCGCCGATGGAGGCCGATGCGTTTGCAACCTGTGCCTGTTGCTGGCTTACTATAGCTGCAGCCTGATCACGTTGAGTAGCATAAATATCTCCATAGATTCTTGCGAGCACTTGCCCCCTTTTTACACTGTCTCCCTCTTCAACATTTAGCTCAACAATTTCGCCTGAAATATCAGGGCTCATTTTTACCTCTATCTCAGGATAAATTTTACCGCTGGCGTTCACTGTTTCTATGATGCTGCGCCGGACTACTTTTTCAGTGGTGACTTTTATACCTTCATCTTTTCCAAGAACGCCGCTCTTCTTAAGTATTACCAATAGAACTATCAATAACACCAAAGAGATAATGATCCACTTTAATTTTTTATTCATAAGGCCTCCCCAAACCCCTCCAGGGGAGGGGCTTTGCAGTTTTTAATTGTTTAGAAAATATATTTTG
>JBDUEG010000178.1:0-5939 GCA_040002575.1 Ginsengibacter sp. | reverse complement strand
TTTTATACCCAGCGCTCCTCTTCGATACTTCGATAAACTCAGTAAATCGAGTAGATGGGTGTTACAATTTTATATAAGAACTAAGCCACATCACTTTCTAACCTAAAAGGAAGAAAGGTGTTGCACTTTATGCTTTAATCTCAACATCAACACCCGATGGCAAGTCAAGTTTCGACAATGCATCAACTGTTCTTGAACTACTTGTATAAATATCTAAAAGGCGCTTGTGCGTACACAATTGAAACTGCTCACGGGCTTTTTTATTCACATGAGGAGAACGCAAAACGGTAAATATTTTTTTATGTGTAGGTAAAGGAATGGGTCCTGTAACTACTGCACCCGTACTACGTACTGTCTTTACAATCTTTTCTGCAGATTTGTCAACAAGATTATGATCGTAAGACTGAAGTTTAATCCTTATTCTTTGAGACATATTTAAAGAACTTTAAACCAAATTTATTTTGGGAGTGCGAAGGTAAGGGTATAGAATTAATTTGCAAAGAATAAATCAGAAAGTTTAAAAAAAGTTTCATAATACTAAAAGAAAGTTTATCCATAGCAACTGGCATAAAATTTTCTCTGATTAAAAAAAATTAATTATGCAAAATACTACTAAGCAAAATTCTGATTTACAGGATTCTCCAAAAGACAAAAAAAGTATGCGGCAGGAAGATGTAGTTATAGATTTACCTGACGTTGAAGACATTCCGGGCCAGGAGAATATAAGCCCTGCTCCACTAGGTGAACTTGCCGATGTTACTATTTCTTCTGCAGATGAAGAGGGAGACTCAATATTTGGCGATTCTGCTGATGAAGACATTGACAATTCAGACGCTGAGGTAACTGAAGAAGAAGTAGAGGATTTAAGAAGAAGTGCCGAAGACATGCCCACTGAGGATAGCACTAATTTGCGCAATTCAGCCCTCGATAATACTGATGAAGACGGCAGTCCCTTAAATGAAGGTGGCCTCAGAAGTGACGTTAGTGGTAAAGACCTTGATGTACCTGGAGAAGAGAATGATGATGAGAACGAAGAAATTGGTGAAGAAGATGAGGAGAATAACGAATATAGTCTCGGCGGAGATAATCACGATCAATAAGAAAGTAGCGAAATTTGAAACAGATATCTATCAGCTTCAATACTTGCTCCATCTTTTCATTAACTAATTATAGCAGTGTTTAGATCAATTATATAACACATTATAATTCTTTTAATCTAGGTTTGAAATAAAGTGAAATTTATTTTGTTGTAATTTGGTTTATGCAATTCCCTGATTTTTCAACACCTGGATGGTTCCTGGTTGTCACATTGATTTTTTTTGCAATTATTACAGCGCGGTATTTCATTGTGGCAGGATTCTTCTACCTTATATTTTATATATGGTTTCGCTCAAAATGGATACAAAGAAAAATTAATTCAAAAGATTATAAGAAAGGTCAGTTTAAAGTTGAAGTTACCTGGAGCATGGTTACAGCTTTGATCTTTTCAATTGCGGGAGCCCTTACAACTATCTTGTGGCAAAACGGTAAGACAAAAGTTTATACAAACTTAAACGATTACGGTTGGTGGTATTTACCGGTCAGTCTTTTGGCTTTTATGATTTTGCATGAAACTTATTATTATTGGTTGCACAGATGGATGCACATTCCTTCTGTTTTTAAAGTTGTTCATAAAGTTCATCACAACAGTAACATTACATCACCTTTTACTGCATTTTCGTTTCACCCACTTGAAGGATTGTTGCAGGCAATTTTTTTACCCATAATGCTGATGATTTTACCCATGCATTATTATGTGATTATTATTCAACTTACTATTATGACAATTAGCAGCGTAATCAATCATCTTGACATTGAGATTTACCCTAATTTATTCTACAAAAATATTTTAGCTAAATGGCTTATTGGAGCCTCTCACCATTCGTTGCATCACAAGCAGTTTAAATACAATTACGGCCTTTATTTTACTTTTTGGGATAAAATAAAAAAAACTGAGAGTCCCTTGTATGAAGAATTATTTGAATCAAAAACTTCAAAAAGAACTTGATAATATTCAGGTTAAAGTTTTTTCGTTCCAAATTTTCCAACTTTCTTCCGCTTGTATAATTAGCATTTTTTCTCCATTTTCGATGATAGCGCCTCTCTCCTCTGCAAGAGAGAGAAAAAGTGTTTTCTGCGGATTATATATTAAGTCAAAAAAATAATGTTTTTTACAAACAAAGTTATAGGGAAGTTTGGGATACTCCTTAACGTTTGGAAACATTCCGACCGGCGTGGTATTAATTACAATATTGAATTCATTCAATATAGAAGATGTGATATCCTCGTAAGCAATATTTTTATTCTTAAACGTATTACGCGAAACAAAAAGATAATCTATTCCCAATTTCTCCAAAACATAAGCTACAGCCTTGGAAGATCCTCCTGTACCAAGTATTAGCGCCTTTTTATGATGCGGTTCTAAATGTGGTGTGAACGTGTTTTGAAAGCCAATTATATCTGTATTAAATCCTACCCACTTTTGATCAGAAATTCTAATACAATTGCATGCTTCTATGGCTTTACATTCGGGAGAAGCACCCTCAAGAAAAGCGAGAATTTTGGATTTATAGGGAATGGTTACATTCAGGCCACATAACTCCAAATTGCTTTGTAAGCGAGGAATCTCTCTTTCAAGTTCAGGAGTTTCGAAATTTAGGTACGTACAATTAGCAATATCTTCCTTGAAGAACTTTTCTGTAAAATATTTTTGGGAAAAAGAATGACCTAAAGGATTACCCAAAAGCCCATATATTTTCATTATGCAGTTTCTTTATTCAGATATAAATGAAACGTATCTCCCCGAAGCCCAATCCTCATAGCTTCGAGCGCAATTATTTCCGATGGGGCAATATTTCCAAGGTTTACATTACAGCCTATCAGTTCAAGAAAATATAATTGCTGGGATTTTTGAGGCGCTTCCCAAAGGATTTTTTCTTCAGGAATTTGCGTGAGTATTTCCTGCACAAGGCCCTGCCTCACTTCACCGGTGCCGCGATAAATACCCACATTGCCGGCCTCACGGGCTTCAGCAATAACATACTTTGCACCAGCCTCTAATTCTGCTTTCATTAATTCTATCCATTTGTAAGGAGGGATAATGTTTTCAGCATCTTTACTACCCACCTCACTGAGTACAGTTCCAAGTTTTGTAAGTTTTTCGATGTAGCCACATTTTTCCGCATGAGGAATGTTTATGGACCCGTCACTTACTTCCATATAGGTTATATTGAAGTCCTTGCAAATATTTATGTAATCATCGAACTGATTTCTGATAAGAAATGCTTCGAATAACGTTCCGCCAAAATAAACAGGAATATCAAATGATTGATAAAGCTCAATTTTCTCTCTTAGGTTAGGCGTCACGAATGCAGTTCCAAAGCCTAATTTAATTATATCTATATGAGGATGCGAAGCGCTCAAAAGATTTCTGGCTTCTTCGACGCAAAGGCCTTTATCCATAATCATTGTTAGCCCATGTTCCCTAGGCTTACCTACCCTGTCAGGAATCTGTGAGAGATTAAAATTCATTCTTATAAGTTTAGTTTGGCGCCAAAGATAGTTTCGTAATTTGAATATCCAAAAACACACTAACCTTTAATTACTTCTTCCTCTTTAGATTTCTACCCTTATATAAAGTGATTAATTCCACTATGGATTGATGTTGTAAAAGGGAAGGGTTTAACTCAATGAATTGTTTAATAAGCCTGGGAGCTTTCTGTAAGCCAAGTTCAACATTGAGTAATGCTTCTTTAGATTTACCCAAAGCAAATAAAACGGCTGCTTCATAATAAATGAAAAGTGGCTTGTAGTTCGTATTTTTCTGAGCATTGTAAGCCTGTTCCAGAGCTTCTTCAAAATACTCAGCGTCATACAGACACCTGATTAACTCCTTCCATCCATTCGGGTTCTTAGGCCGGGCCTTAATAAAATTAGAAAAATGAATGACCGCATCTTTTATACGATTCATTTTCACAAAGCATTTTGCCAAAGCAAAATTATAATCGGGCTGCGAACGGTTAATTCGCATGGCGCTTTCAAGATTTTTAATCGCGCTTTCCCAATAACCCTCATTCATGTAAGTACCCGCAATTTTATAATATAAATGGCTGTCAGTTGAATTGAGATGAGATGCCTTTCGATAATGTAACCTTGCCTGGGCCTGGTTTTTTAATTTTTCATAACAATGGCCTAGTGCTTCATAAATTACTTCCTCCGGCATTGAAAGTTCAAGAACTTTCTGTAAAACTTCGATTGCCTCACGGTATTTGTGAAGCCTGAGATAAGCATCTCCCATATTGCGATATGCGTAATCAAATTTTTCATCAATTGCAATAGCATAATGGTAAGCATCAATTGCCTTCTCGTATAATTTGAGCCCCTGGTATGCAGCGCCGAGATTAAACCATGCAAGTTGTGTGTAAGGATGTTCCTCAATTATTAATTTATGAAGTTGTATGCTTTCTTCATTGCGGCCGGTATAGTCGGTCCAGAAGCATATTTTATATAACGCTTCTTCATTAGTATTATCCTGCTCAAGAATTAATTTGAGGCAATTGAATACTTTGTCGAAGTCTTCATAGTCATCATAGACATCCGCCAGTTCAAAAAGCAATTCTGTTTTTTCATCTCCATCAAACACATGAATTGCTTTTTCCAAAATATCAGCTGCCTTTTGGTGATTGTCTAAGGCAAGATGAGCATCTGTTTTGAGAATATATAAGTTAATATCAGTACTATCCAGCAATTCCGCCTTCTCTAAGAGAAAAAGTGCTTCGCGATATTTTCTTGTAGCAATAAATAAATCCGCTTTTTTTATGAGCAAGGAAGCCGAATAAGGAAATTGTTCTACTGCAAAATTTGCTGCCTCAACAGCGGCAGGCATATCATCGTTTTCATCAAAATAATCTATAATTTTTTCAAAAGCTTCTTCCTCCAAAAAAGTAAACTTCTTGCCATTCTTAAAATTGCTGTACTGTTGAAGCAACTCTTTTAATTCTTCTCTGTCCTGGCGGTAAGGGTTCTCTTTCATATGTCTCAGATAAGTAATTCCAAATTACAATCTTTTTTAAAATATCCAAGATTCTCTTCAGTCTAAGTATTTAAAATCTTAATCTGTGTATTTGAAAAATAATTAATGATGAACGGAAACTTTTTAGAAAACTAAATCGTATATTTGTTAATTATAAACTAATCTTTCTGATGTTTAAATGTTCTAAAAGCCTTCTTGCAGTTTTGGCGCTTTGTGGTGTTTGTTTCATCGCTTTAGCAGACAGAGGTGGTTTCATGAAAAAAAATAAGGCACGCCTAAATATTGCTACTTCGGCAAATTTAAAGAATTCAATTAGTTTTAATCTTAAATCTGGCTTAAGCTACAGAGGTAGCTTTGTTGTTAACCAGAGACAGATTGGGGGTAGTCTTGTCAGTGATGCCGTTATATCTTATAAAAAAGGAAATACAATTTACCTCCTCCCTTATAAACAGAAAATATTAATACAACAGTATACTCAAAATGACGGTTATAAATTAATTATAAGATCGAGAAAATAATTAGAACTTCTATTTTTTCCATAAAAAGACCTGCATTAAGCAGGTTTTTTTATGATTAGTGATTTGTGTAATTTCTTTTCTCGTTCATTTAGCCATCGAATATTACGAGTTATTTATTTTTTTGTCTCGTCATAGCTTAGTATACGGTAACCTGATTTGGGAGTTTCAAATTTCGCAGCAGGTACATTATCATAATTTATTTTCGATAATGTAAATTTAAACTTCATTTTCCCCGATTGCATTTCATATTGCACTGCAAGGCCCGGTAAGGTTATAAACTGGTAATCATAATTTTTATTAGATATCGTTACATCGGTTGTGTAATAGACCGTGAAGCTTGATCCATCTTT
>JBDUEG010000177.1:0-5945 GCA_040002575.1 Ginsengibacter sp. | reverse complement strand
TGGCGGCAAAAATAATTAAAAAATAAGATTAGAACTAAGAAGGTTTTAAAAAAAGTTGTCGTCTAAAGTGTTACCATTCATACATAATCAAAACCTTAGTTAAGAAATTTCGTCTCAAATTTGCATTTTTTATAATGATCTGGCCTTTTCGCCGATTTCAAATTTGATAACTACTTTAAGACAATAACAATGAAAAAAATTTACCTGGGGCTGATTTGCTTTTTTATTATAGAAAGCTTATCAGCGCAATTCCCTGCCGGCGGTAGCCGTGGTGGGCAGAATATGAACATGGGTCATTTCTATGGGAAAGTGGTAGACAACACGACCGGCAAGCCCCTTGAAGCAGTTTCTATCCAGCTTACCCAAAACAAGATGGATACTGCGACAAAAAAACGCAGGGACTATGTGGTTGCTGCAATGCTTACAAACAAAAAGGGTGAATTTAGTATTGACAAGTTGCCCGTAATTACCAGCTATCAGCTTTTAATAACGACAGTAGGTTATAAACCATATGATGAAAAAGTTGCGTTCAATCTTAAAATGAATGGTAGTGATATGAGCCAAATGCTAAACGCAGTTGACAAAGATCTTGGAAATATTAAGATGGTTCCTGATGCGAAACAACTGGAAGCGGTAGTAGTGACTGCCGATAAAAGTATTTTGCAAATGAATATTGATCGTAAGGTTTTTAATGTAGACAAAAGCCTTACAAGTGCCGGTGGGACAGCCGTAGACGTTATGAAAAATGTGCCATCAGTAAATGTAGACATTGATGGAAATGTAACACTTAGAAATGCTTCTCCCCAGATATTTATAGATGGAAGACCTACTACCTTAACACTCGACCAGATACCTGCGGATGAAATTGAAAGTGTTGAAATTATTACTAATCCTTCTGCTAAGTTTGATGCCTCCGGCGGAGGATCCGGTATTTTAAATATTGTTCTCAAGAAAAACAGGAAGGCAGGTTACAATGGAAATCTGAGAGCCAATTTTGATTCACGGCTCCGCTTCGGCCTGGGTGCTGATGTAAATATTAAACAAGGAAAAATAAACTTCTTTGCAAACACCATGTATAACCAGCGCAAGTCTTTAAGTACTCAGAGTACAAAGCGTGTTGACTATATCAATGGAATAGTCGCAACGCTTTCCCAGAAAGACAAACCTGAGAATACAGGCCACTTTGCATTTGCAAGGGCAGGGTTTGACTATTTTCCCGATAACCGTAACACAATTACTATTGCCGGAGTTATTGTAAATGGGAACTTTAGTAATATCGATCTTCTTGACATAAGAAGAGACAGCAATTATGTGACCTATACAAATAATGATAAGGGGATAAGAAACACAAAAGGAAATTTCACTTTTACCAATTATGGAAGTACACTTAGCTACAAACACAATTTTGCAAAGCCTAATAAAGATCTTACCGGAGATTTGAATTATAATTACAGCAAGAATACAAACCTCAGCGATTTCTCCACGCAATATTTTAATCTTGATAATTCTGCCAAATCTCCCTTGCTTCAACAGAAGATAACCGGTGCGGGGACTACAAAGTATTTCACTGCACAAACTGATTATTCTGATCCTATCAATGACAAGCTGAAGCTTGAGGCAGGACTTCGGGGATCTGTAAGAAATTACAGCAGCTCTAATGAAAACTTTTTCTATAATTCCTTTTCAGGTAAGTATGAAACGATACCTGGCATTAACAGCAGGTACGAGTTTAAAGACCAGGTTTATGCCGCATACACAACATTTTCTCAAAAGATAAATAAATTTACTTACCAGTTGGGAGCACGTGTTGAAAGCTCAACATATACAGGCAAGCTCCTTGATTCTAACCAGGTATTTAAAAACTCTTATCCCTTTAGCTTTTTCCCAAGTTTATTTTTAACGCAAAAAATTAATGATAAACAGGATATGCAATTAAATTATTCGCGGAAAATAAACAGGCCCAATTTCTTTCAACTGATTCCTTACTATGATTATTCTGATTCGCTGAATATAAGCCGTGGAAATCCAAACCTTGTTCCTGAGTTCACTAATCTGTTTGAACTCTCCTACGATGTAAATTTCAAACCCGGTAATAACTTTATAGCTACAGTCTATTACAGGCAAACTGACAATCTTATCACGCGGTTTCAATACAGAGATAGAAACCCTAACGTAACAAAAAACGATTCGATCTTTATAACGACGTTTGCCAATGCAAATAACTCAACTGCATATGGCATCGAACTAACGGCCTCGAATAAACTGGCCGAGTGGTGGAGCCTGACTTCTAATGTGAATATTTATAACTCTAAAATAAATGGCAATAACCTTGAAAGTGATTTATCCAATCAAAGGGTAAGCTGGTTTGGAAAACTAAATAACACCTTCAAATTGCCAAAAAATGTTTCGATTCAGCTTACCGGTGACTACACAAGCAAAACTATTTTACCCCCTAACAGAGGTGGTGGTGGTGGCGGAAGATTTTTTGGAGGTGGAAATCTTTCTACAGCCAACGGCTATACTGATCCGGTCTATGGAATTGATATAGCAATTAAAAAAGATTTTCTTAAAGACAAAGCAGCGTCAATTTCATTAAGTATGAATGATATTTTCAGAACAAAAGTTTACCGGACATTTTCAACTTCTAATTTTTCAAAAACAATTTATTCAACGCAGGAGAACGAGCGCTTACGTGATCCGCAAATGGTACGGCTAAATTTCAACTGGCGCTTCGGTAAATTTGACGTGTCATTATTCAAACGTAAAAATCTCAAAGGCGAACAGGAAGGAGTGCAAAACGGAATGCAGGGAGTGGGACAGTAACTTCTGATCGTTGTGATTAAAAGCTGGGCCAAAAGTTTCGATGAACTTTGGTTCAGCTTTTGTTATTATGTACAATTTATAGTGGGATTTTTATTGTAAATCTATTTTTAACCTAAAATTTTTAATCATGAAAAAGCTCTTTAGCCTTCAGTCCGTCAACTTTTTATTTTCTTTTATCGTACTGAGTTTTTTAAACTTTGTAACCTTTGCACAGGATAGTGCAAGTAGCAGCACAACAACTACTACTTCTACTACAACGGAAGCAACAGCCGTGCAGCCATGGGTTTGGGTGGTAGGTGGCGCAGTGCTTTTATTAATTATTATTGCGCTTGTAAGGGGAAATAGTAAAGGCGGTGGTTCCGGGCATACCGATAAGGTTACCTATACTAAAACAACAAGCACCGACGATAATCCATAGTGAATTAGAATTTTTTTAAAATAAATGGTTGACGATTGTCAGCCATTTTTTTTTGAATTTTCCGACGGGAATCCGGCATTAAGGATATCTAATTTTGGTGCAATAACATAAAAAATAATTACAGTTATCTTTGCGCACTTTAAAAATAAAAGAAGCAAAATTTATATTATATGGCTTTACGTGCTGGAATAGTGGGATTGCCCAATGTGGGTAAATCAACTTTGTTTAATGCTGTAAGCAACAGTGCCAAGGCGCAGGCAAGTAATTACAGGTTTTGCACCATTGAGCCAAATATTGGTCTTGTAAATGTTCCTGATGCAAGACTGGAAGCGCTTGCAGCGCTTGTAAAGCCCGACAGAATAGTGCCAACGCAAATTGAAATTGTTGATATTGCCGGCCTTGTGAAAGGGGCAAGCAAAGGTGAGGGCCTTGGTAATAAATTTCTTGCAAACATAAGAGAAGTAGACGCTATTATTCATGTGGTGCGTTGCTTTGAAGATGAGAATGTACTAAGAGATGAGGGGCCGATAAATCCTATAAGTGATAAAGAAATAATTGAAACGGAATTACAATTAAAGGATCTTGACAGTGTTGAAAGGAAAATCTCAAGGGTAGAAAAAATGATAAAGACCGGTGATGCAAAAGTGAAGCTGGAGTATGAAGTACTTGTAAAATGTAAAAAGCATTTAGAGCAGGGAAAAAATATTCTTTCCCTTAATTTATCCAAAGAGGACAAATTAGCCATTGCTGATAATTTTTTATTGACTGATAAACCTGTGTTGTATGTTGCCAATGTAGATGAAGCGTCTATGCATACTGGTAATAAGCACTCTGATAAACTTGTAGAAGCAGCAAAAGCTGAAAATGCCCAGGTGATAATTATGACTAATGCCATCGAAGCGCAGATTGCTGAATTCGAAAATCCGGAAGACAAGCAAATGTTCATGGAAGAATACAAAATGGAAGAGCCCGCACTGGATCGCCTGATTCACTCGGCATACAAGCTTTTAAATCTGGTAACCTACTTTACTGCTGGCGTACAGGAAGTAAGGGCATGGACTATTCACCAGGGATGGAAGGCTCCGCAGGCTGCAAGCGTAATTCATACTGATTTCGAAAAAGGATTTATTAAAGCAGAAGTTATTGCTTACAACGATTTTATTCAATATAAATCTGAAGCTGCCTGCCGTGAGAATGGAAGACTAAGAATAGAAGGGAAAGAATATTTAGTGCAGGATGGTGATGTAATGCATTTCAGGTTCAATGTGTAGAAGTGATTCTTGAATTGATACTAAGCCGGGTTGTTATTTATTTTTGAGTACCTGTGTTCATCTAAAATTTTTCCATTCTTGAAAATATTTTTTTCAAAGATTCCATCCTTGTTGTACCCGTTCTTTTCCAATACTTTCATTGAACCGATGTTAAACTCAAATATCCCTGTATGTATTCTCAGGTAACCCAATTGGGTAAATCCATAATCTGTGATCAATCTTACTGCCTCTGTTGCAATGCCTTTGTTCCAAAAAGGTTCACCCAGCCAGTAACCGATTTCTGCCGTTCTCCTGTAAACATCGGCTTGTGCAACCAGGCCAATAACACCACAAAAATGTCCATCCCATTCTATGGCGTATATCAATGATGCTTTCTCTTGCTTTGAAAAATTGATAAATGAAACAGCATCTTCGATTGTATAAGGGAAAGGAAGATGGTCGCGAACATTATTCCAAATTTTTTTATTGTTGGCTAATTGAGCCAGTTCAATTTTATCATCGTCTTCAAGAGGTCGAAGAAATATTTTTTCGTGTCTTAGCATTACTGCTCAAGTTATCAAAAGATTTTAGAAGAAGACAACGTAATTACTATTTGTAAGTGCCGCTGATTAGCCTATTTTTATCACTCAAATTATTATTATGAAATCAATTAAAAGAAGATCATTCCTGGCTGCCGCTGCTACACTCACCGCTGGCACAGCTGCTATGGCACTGCCTTCCATGCCGTATGATGATAAAAAAATATTGGTCCACCATGTGTTCTTCTGGCTAAAGAACCCAGGTTCTGCTGCAGACAGGGACGAACTGATATCAGGTCTTAAGAATTTATCTAAGATCGAAAGTATACGCAAAATACATATAGGTGTACCCGCTGACACTGAAAAAAGATCCGTGGTAGAAGCAAGCTGGCATGTAAGTGAGCTTATGTTTTTTGATGACTTAGCGGGCCAGAAGGCTTACCAGGATCACCCGGTGCATGTGGCTTTCGCAAAAGACTTTTCACATCTTTGGGAAAAGGTAGTGGTATATGATGTAGAGCAGGTATAGTTATTGAATGGAATACACCTTCTTTATTTTATTATTTTCAATTACATAAATTGATGTTGCTTCAAATGCATCTGCACCTATCCCGGTTATTCTTTCTTTATCAATAATTACATTGCCTTGTATGATTCTTTCTTTTACTTCGCAATGAAGGTCTGGTAGCTGTTGAAACATTTTTTCATAATCCTTCTTCATGCTTTCTTTTCCTTTATTAACTAACTTACCGGGAAAGTCATATAGCTCAACATCATCTGCATAAGGTTCCAGGAAGGCATCAATATTTCTCACATTGTAAGCATTCAACTGGCGTTGTACCAGCGCCAGTGGTGTTTCTTTAAGCAATGTATCAGGAGCAATCACCAATCCCCTGTTTATTACAAGATCAATCT
>JBDUEG010000176.1:0-5945 GCA_040002575.1 Ginsengibacter sp. | reverse complement strand
AGGCTCAAAACAACCACTTAAAATTTGAGCATTTTCAAACCGATGCGGGTCTTTCTCATAGCAACGTAATATCTATTTTACAGGATACCCGGGGATTTATGTGGTTTGGTACGAGGGATGGTTTAAATAAATATGATGGATATAATTTCACTGTATATAAAAACGATCCGAAGGATAAACTGACCATCAGCAACAATTATATATTCGACATGACCGAAAGTTCAAATGGGGACTTATGGATTGCAACCTGGGGTGGCGGACTAAACTGTTTTGACCGGCAAAAAAAAATATTCACTTCCTTCAAACACAATTCCCAAAAAGCAAATAGCATTGCAGCAAATTTTATTACCGCAGTTAGAGAGGATAAAAAAGGGAATATTTGGGTGGGCACTGAATCCGCTGGCCTGGATATGTATAATAAAAAAACAGGAGTATTTATTCACTATAAGTTTGATAACAGCAATCTTCAGTCTATAAGTGATGATTTTATAAGAACGATCTATGAAGACAAAGAGAATAATTTATGGGTAGGCACGGTACATGGAGGACTTAATTTATTTAATCCACACGACAATACCTTTACCCGCTTTCAACATAACGATTCTATTCCCTCCTCAATCTCCTTCAATGATGTATACAATGTCTTCGAAAATAGCAAGCATCAAATTTGGGTGGGTACTAATGGAGGTGGGGTAGATTTATTTGATACCAAAAACAATATATTCCATCATTACAAAAATGATCCTAACAATGCAAACAGCTTGTCCAAAAATGAAGTAGTTGCTCTAAACGAGGACAATGAAAAAAATATCTGGATCGGAACCGAGAACGGAGGCTTATCAATATTAAACCCGGTAACCGGAGCTTTCAAAACATATGAGTATGACGAAGTTGACAACACAAGCCTGAGCAATAATTCGATCTATGATATCTGTAAAGATACTAAGGGCAACATGTGGGTGGGGACCTTTTCGGGCGGTGTTAATTTTACAAACCAGGATAAACAATTTACTCATTTCAAACATAATGCTTTGGCGAACAGCCTTAGTGATAATAACATTCTATGCATTTATGAAGATTCTAAAAAGAACATCTGGATAGGAACAGATGGCGGAGGGTTAAATTTATTCGACCCCACGACTGGCAATTTTACTCATTATAAACATGAACAAGGCAATCCAAATTCTATATGTGGAAATTATGTATTAAATATATGTGAAGACAGTCAAAACAATTTGTGGATAGGGACCTGGGGAGATGGAGTTACTGTATTCAACAAAGATAAAAACAGCTACAAGCATTATAAAAATAATCCTGCCGATCCTAAAAGTATTGGTAGCAACAATGCATGGAACGTCTACGAGGATAATGATAAAAATATTTGGATTGGAACGTACGGAGGTGGCTTAAACCGGTTTAATCCTGAAGGCAATTCTTTTACCAGATATAATTATTTAGAAAATAAAACAGGAGGCATCAATAGTGATAAGATCTATTCAATTTTTGATGACAAAGAGGGCCATTTATTTATAGGTACAGATGGCGGAGGTCTAAATATATTCGACAAAGCAACGTCCACTTTTAGTCATTATTTACATGATGATAATAATAAAAACACTATTGCGGGAAACAGTGTTGGGTATATCTACCAGGATAGTTATGGAATCTTGTGGGTTGCTACAAATTCCGGCCTTTCTTCAATTAATCGTTCCACCAGTTTAATTACAAACTACACAGTTGAAGACGGGTTACCCAGTAATGATGTTTTTGGTATACTTGGAGACGGCACAGATAATCTATGGATCAGCACTAATAAAGGGCTATCAAAATTTAATTGGAAAACCCGTGCTTTCAAAAATTACGGCGTAGTTGATGGCCTGCAGGGCAATGAATTTAAGGAACAGGCATTTTGTAAAACCAAAGCAGGTATTTTTTATTTTGGCGGCAATAATGGCTTCAATTTATTTAACCCCGCAGATATAGCGGTTGGAAAATTTGATCCACCGTTAGTTTTGACTGATTTCAGGATTTCTAATAAGAAAGTGCCGGTGGCAACGGATTCTGTACAGTCTCCTTTACAAAAAGACATTACTGAAACGAAATCAATTACACTTCCCTATAGCAGTTCGGGAATTGAATTTGAATTTGCTTCTTTAAACTATACAAATAGCGAGAAGAAGCGATATGCCTATATGCTTGAAGGATTTGATAAGGACTGGAATGAATCCAGTGACAAACGCTCGGCAAGTTATACTAATCTTGATCCGGGAACTTATACATTCAAAGTAAAAGGTCTGAACAACGAAGGCCAGTGGTCTTCCAAAGTCTTAAATCTTAAATTGACCGTTACGCCGCCTTTTTGGTTAACATGGTGGTTTAAGGTAATTGTTTCATTTTCTATCATCGGTGTCTGCATTGCGTTTTATCAAATAAGAATGCGAACCATCAAGGCGCAAAAAAGAGCACTTGAAAAACAAGTTGAGGAGCGCACGACACAATTGGTTTATTCTTCGAAAGAAGAGCAAAACGCAAGAATAGAAGCTGAAAAAGCAAGGCAGGACGCTGAGCAGGCAAACCAGGCAAAGAGCATCTTTCTTGCCACAATGAGCCACGAGATAAGAACGCCCATGAATGGCGTTATTGGCATGTCATCTCTATTAGCTGAAACAACTCTTACAGAACAGCAGCGTGATTATACAAATACCATTACTACCTGTGGCGAAAGCCTGTTGAACGTTATCAATGACATTTTAGATTTTTCGAAAATTGAGTCGGGCAACATGGAATTGGAAAGGGAGGATTTTAATCTTCGCGGATGTATTGAAGATGTGCTCGACATATTTGGAACAAAGGCAGCAAAATTGGGACTTGATCTGATCTATAAGATCGATGATAATGTACCTATGCAAATTGTAGGGGATGATTTAAGACTTCGCCAGATACTTACAAACCTGGTAAGTAATGCAATGAAATTTACCCAAAAAGGTGAGGTGTTCATTGGAGTACATTTGATTCAACTAGACAGTAATGAAAATGTAACGCTGCACTTTGAAGTACGCGATACAGGAATAGGAATTCCAAAAGAAAAGCTTGGCCGTCTTTTTAAATCTTTTTCACAGGTTGATTCGTCCACTACAAGAAAATATGGAGGTACTGGTCTTGGGCTTGCTATCTCTGATAAGCTGGTAGGATTAATGAAAGGTGGCTTTCATGTTGAAAGCACTGTCGGGCAGGGCTCAGTGTTTTCCTTCACCATACAGACTGCTGTCGGCAAAAAGGTATTAAAAGCCTATACGCAATATAACATGGCCGACCTGCAGAATCAAAAGATATTGGTTATAGACGATAATATTACGAATCTTGCTATTCTCAAAAATCAACTTGAGATATGGAAGCTACAGCCATTACTTGCTGAATCCGGGCAGAGGGGGCTTGAATTTCTTGAAAGAGAAACTGATATAAATCTCGTACTAACTGATATGCAAATGCCTGAGATGGATGGTATAGAGTTGGCTCAAAAAGTAAAAAGCAAATATCCTTCACTACCTGTTATTTTATTAAGTTCAGTTGGTGAAGATTATAATAAGCATAACCCAAAGCTTTTTACCTCTATTCTGAATAAGCCTGTGCGACAACATATACTTAGTAAAAATATTTTAAATGCACTTCAACCTCAAAAGAGTCCAATGTCAGCAGAGACAAATCAACAGGAAAAGTTGCCGGCTAATTTTTCAGAAAGATATCCTCTTGAAATTTTAGTTGCTGAGGATAATGCTGTAAATCAAAAAGTGATTTTGTATATCCTTAAAAAGTTAGGTTATGATCCATGCCTTGCAGAAAACGGAGCTCTGGCAGTAGAGAAGGCACGTGAAAAACGGTTTGACATTATACTAATGGACATGCAGATGCCTGAGATGGATGGCATACAAGCCACTCAATTTATACGACAAAACCTGGATACACAACCAATAATAATAGCCTTAACGGCAAACACAATGGAAGGCGACCAGGAGACCTGCCTGAATGCAGGCATGAATGATTATTTATCAAAGCCAGTGAGGCTGGAAGAACTGACCATGAAGTTAGAAAAATGGGCAAAGACTGAAGTAAAAAATGTATCTCCGGTAGCGGTTTAAAAAAGGAGTGAGTATGTAATGAACTATTGAAATTGAATTGGCTAATGCCCGAAATGGTTTTTCACAGATAATTTTTTTGTCAGCCAATAATTTAAGCAATTTAATAGTTATATATCAGGTGGCCACTTATTCCAAAGAGAAGGACAGTAAACTGTATGGATATAAGATTTTTAGACAAAGTATTAAAGATAGCCGCCTCGAAACGCTGGCTTGATATGTTCATTTAGTTTCAAAATATCAATAGATGCCCACAAATAATTTCATTAAAGTTAACAGGCTATCATCCTTGCTGGTAAAAGCCGTGATTCTAATTCCATCTCTTGTATTGATAGATTGGCAATTTGACTTTATTCTATCCAAAGGCATTTCCGAAGCGATTGCAAACATGAATCCTACCACTGCAGTGTTATTAATACTTTGTGGTATTTCGTTACACTTTATCCAGGAACATCAGCAGCCAAATAAAAAAAATATCGCAAGGTATACGGGCTTATTAATAGCATTGATTGCCATCCTTAAAATATGTGACTTTGTTACTGAATGGGACATCGGCATCGACCAGATAATTTATGCGAATAGATTAAGTGGCAATGAAATGGCGCTCAATACTGCAATCGTCTTTTTATTGATTGGTATAGCTTTTTTTCTTATCGACGATAGAAAAAAAGGAAGTTTACTGCCCACGCAACTGTTTGCCTCGATAAGCTTTGTAATTAGTTTGCTTACAGTGATCGGATTTTTATATGCTTCAGGAACTGGTTATAAAAACTCGTTGTTTATGCCAATGGCGCTTCATACGGCGCTTTGTTTTATGCTCCTGTCTTTGGGCTTATTGATCTGCCGCCATCGAAATGGTTTCATTAGTTTGATGATGCGAAAAAATTCAGGAGGTAGCATTTTACGCAAATTTCTTCCTATCGGAATCGCAGTTCCCGTAGTGATGGGTTTACTGAGGATGGAGTCTGAAAGGATACAGTTATTTGACCATGAGTTTGGCGCTGCATTGGGAATTACTCTTATCGTTATCATTTACACAGTCCTCATGCTTCTGCTGGCAAAATCTTTAAATAAGAAAGATCAGAAAAGAAAAGAAGTAGAAATAAGCTTGTCAGCCGTAAGGGACGAACTTTCGTCAAACGAAATAAAGTACCGAAACCTTATCGAAAATTCAGGAGTGGTAATGTATACTACCTCCATCAACGGGTGCATCACTTACTCCAGCAGCAGGGCTTTTCAATTAACAGGATATGATTTAAAAGAGCTAACCGGTATGCACTTCACCCACTTAATAGATAAAGAATGGGTGAAAGAAGTTAAAGAAAAATATTGGCGTCAGTTAGAAAATCAGATTGAAGAAACCCTCGTGGAGTTTTGTATTCGCACAAAAGAAGGAGAATTGAAATGGGTCGAGCAATCTGCCATTTTAGTTTCAGAAAATAATGATCCGGTTGGATTTCAATGTATCGTAAGAGATATTTCTGAAAAGAAAAAAATGGAGGAAGTATTGAGAAAATACGAAATGGAATTGGTACAAAACCAAAAACGCCTTCAATCTGTTCTTGACAATACAACTTCATTTATTTATATCAAGGATCTTGATGGAAAGTACCTCGTTACCAATGAGCAATTCAAAGAAACTTTTAATGTAAGCGATGATAAAATCATAGGTCATACTGCCTTCGATTTTGCTGATCCACAACAGGCAAAACGCTTTACTGATTATGACAATGAAGTAATAAGAAAGTGCAAGTACGTGGAGTTTGAAGAGATCATAGAAATGGCTGACGGAAAGCATCATTTTCTTATTAC
>JBDUEG010000175.1:0-5964 GCA_040002575.1 Ginsengibacter sp. | reverse complement strand
TCATCAGTTACACAACCTTCGCTTGCATCCTTTACACTTCTTGCATATTTATATAAAATTCCTTTAGTCGCTTTTAGTGCTGGCTTCTTCCATGCGGCCTTCCGCTTTTCAATTTCCTCGTCGCTCACTTTCAGCGTGAGTGTATTTTTTGTCGCATCGATTTCAATAATATCATCATCATTTACAAAAGCAATTAACCCACCATCAAATGCTTCAGGTGTAATATGACCGACCACAAAACCATGTGTGCCACCACTAAATCTTCCATCAGTAATTAATGCCACCGATTTACCAAGGCCCGCGCCAATAATAGCTCCCGTAGGCTTAAGCATTTCCGGCATACCGGGCGCACCCCTGGGGCCAATATGTCTTATAACCACAACGTCCCCTGCATGAACTCTTCCACTTTGTATTCCTTCAATCAAATGTTTCTCACCCTCAAACACTCTTGCTTTGCCTTCAAAACGTTCCCCTTCTTTGCCGCTTATTTTTGCCACACTTCCTCCTTTGGCGAGGTTTCCATATAGTATTTGTAAATGCCCGGTTTTTTTTATCGGGTTCTCCAGTGAATGCACGATATCTTGTTTTTCAAAATTTAAATCAGGTGCGTCTTTCAAATTTTCTTCAATTGTTTTTCCGGTTACTGTTATGCAATCTCTATGTAACAAACCTTTACTTAACAAATATTTCATTACTGCCGGAACGCCACCATGCTTATGCAGATCTTCCATTAAATATTTTCCACTTGGTTTAAAATCCGCAAGTACCGGAATTTTATCACTTATCGCCTGGAAGTCATCCTGTGTCAGTTTCACATCAACACTTTTTGCCATGGCAATTAAATGTAAAACAGCATTTGTACTTCCACCCAAAACCATAATAACTGTTATTGCATTTTCAAATGCTTTGCGTGTCATGATATCCGATGGCTTAATATCTTTTTCGAGTAATAATTTAATTGACTCCCCAATGGATGCGCATTCCTTTTGTTTTTCCTTACTCAATGCAGGGTTGCTTGATGAATTCGGCAAACTCATACCTAATGCTTCAATAGCACTTGCCATAGTATTCGCCGTATACATGCCACCGCAGGCACCGGCACCGGGACAAGCGTTTCGAACAATGCCTTTGAAATCCTTTTCATCTAGATTGCCTGCAATCTTCTGTCCGAGCGCTTCAAATGCAGATACGATATTCAAATCTTCTCCCTTATAATGACCGGGAGCAATAGTTCCGCCATACAACATAATTGAGGGACGATTCAATCTTCCCATAGCCATAATACAACCGGGCATATTTTTATCACAGCCGGGTATTGCAATAATTGCATCATAATATTGAGCACCGGCATTCGTTTCGATGCTATCTGCAATTACATCGCGGCTTACCAGGCTATAACGCATGCCATCTGTGCCCATACTTATTCCATCACTCACTCCTATGGTATAAAAACGCAGCCCGAGTAAGTCATCAACTCCATTTATACTTTGCTGTACAATCGTCGCTAAATCATTCAGGTGCATATTGCAGGGATTACCGTCCCAGCCCATGCTTACCACACCAACTTGTGCTTTATGAAAATCTTCCTCTTTAAAACCAATGGCATAATACATTGCCTGCGCTCCCGGCTGTGTCTCATCCTGCGTTAAGGTCTTCGAATATTTATTAAGGCTCATACCTCCGTTGGAATTCTTATGAGCCGTCTTCTCCGAAGAAGAAGTAGGGTCAGTCTTTTCATTTTTTAAATCAATTTTCATTATATATAGTATTCAATATTTTAGATTTCATGCTAAAACTGCAGATGGTTTATAATCTTTCTCTATTACTAAATCTTTATATGCTTTTTGAAGTATAGCTCCCAAAGAATCTTTCCACTGTTTTCTGAAAGGAATATCATCAATACTTTCCATGCCGATTACTTCTGCGGCAGTACCACAAAAAAATGCTGCATCGGTGCTTTGAATTTCCTTTGTTGAAATATTTTTTTCTATCATTTCAATATTGAGCGATTCACAGATCTCTATAATAGTAGCTCGTGTTATTCCCGGAAGAATATTGCCTGTCTTCGGCGTATAAAGCACACCGTTGGATTCATAAAAAACGTTAGCGCCCGGCCCTTCGGCAATAAAACCATTCATGTCATTAAGCAATGCTTCATCGAATCCCCTGGCCTTTGCTTCCTGGCTGGCAAGAATAGAATTTACATAATGCCCTGTTGCTTTCGCTTCTATTTTAAAACCTTTAGGATTAGGGCGTTCAAAAGAAGATGTCATTACACGCAATAATTTTTCACCTAAAAATGGTTGCATTTCCCATGCTTCAATTACAATAAAAGATTCTTTATTAATGTTGAAACTCATATTTGCAGGCGCATACACCAGCGGCCTTATGTATGCATTCTGTAAATTATTTTTTTCTAAAACTTCATACGTTGCTTTTATCAACTCATCCGCTCTCCACTGATAAGGTAAGTTCAAGGCATCTGCTGAATTTTTTAATCTTTCAAAATGCTGATCTTCTTTAAAAATTTTAGTTTCGCCAGTTGCGGTTTTATAAGAACGAATACCCTCAAAAACTCCATAGCCATAATGAAGTGTCTGGCTGTAAAAGTCAGTCTTCGCTTCTGAAGCCTTTACAATTTCACCATTACAATAAATAAAAGTATTCTCGTTGTAATACATATCAATTCAATTTTTGGTCATAAAAAAACCCCGCTCTTTTCGGAGGCGGGGCTTATAATTTAATAAATTTTTTTAAGTTATAATTCCTCCTCCAATGGCTAAGGGTACAATAATGACAATGACAACAACAATAATTATTGCGATCGCTTGTATGCCGTTATTTAATTTGCCTTGAATCATTCGAAAAAGAAATATAAAGCAAACTTAATGTACCCTCTATTAAAAACAAAGAACTTTTTTAATCTCACTTAAAGCTCTCTCTAAAGTAGAAAGAACTAAACCTTATCATGCTAAGGTTTTAGATTCCGTAGTTTTCTCTATCACGAAAAACCTTCTATTAAATAATCGTTGCCTTTCCGAAAGCAATATTTTTTGCATTGATATTTACCGGTATGTCATTACTTATATAATCGCTTACAAATTCACCGATGGTGGAAGTGTAATGCGCATTTACCGGATCGATGTCCTGCGACACGAAACCGTTAGCCAATGTCCATGCCACTGCATCCCTTACTTCCTTTGCTTCCTCAAATAAACCGAAGTGATCCAACATCATTGCGGAAGATAAAATTGAACCGACAGGGTTTGCGATGTCTTTACCTGCAGCCTGCGGATAAGAGCCATGAATAGGTTCAAAGAGTGCCGTTGAAACACCAATAGATGCTGAAGGTAATAATCCAAGTGATCCGCTGATAACACTTGCTTCATCGCTGAGTATATCACCAAACATATTTTCAGTTAACACAACATCGAACTGTTTTGGATTTACTATTATTTGCATAGCGGCGTTGTCTACAAACATATAATCCACGCTTACATCAGGATATTGCGATGCAAGTTCCTGCACTGTTTTTCTCCAAAGCCTCGAAGTTTCCAGGACATTAGCTTTATCAACGAGTGTTAATTTTTTTCTTCTCTGCTGTGCTGAAGCAAATGCAAGTTTCGCAATTCTTTCAATCTCGCTTGTGGTGTAAACACACAAGTCAGATGCTTCAGTTTTATCTTCATTCAATTCTTTTTTACCGAAATATATTCCTCCTGTGAGCTCACGATAAATTATAAAATCGACATCCTGCAATTGCTTTTCTTTTAAAGGTGAAAGATGATGCAGAGAAGTATAAGTTGATATGGGCCGGATGTTTGCAAACAATTGTAGTTCTTTCCTCAACTTCAATAATCCCTGCTCCGGACGAACTTTTGCTGAAGGATCATTATCATATTTTGGATGACCAATGGCGCCAAATAATATGGCATCACTTTGTACACATATGTCAATGGTTTTCTTTGGCAACGGATCACCGGTTTTATCAATGGCAACTGCTCCCATAAGGCCGTAGGAGTATTTAAATTTATGTTTGTATTTAAACGCAATCGCATTTAAAACCTTTATTGATTGACGCGTAACCTCAGGCCCAATTCCATCTCCAAATATTATCGCTATCTTCTTTTCCATTCTATATTAATATTTCTATTTATTCTATTAAATCTTTTTAAGCTGCAATTTTTCCTTCTTTGAGTTTTAATGTTTTGGTAACGCATGACGGTATTTCTTCTTCATAATGACTTACGTAAACCAGCGTTTTTTTCATACTCACACAAATGCCATTTATTAAAGCAATAAACCATTTACTCACTTCATTATCCAGTCCCTGGCAAGGTTCATCCAATATAAGTAATGGAGGATTTTTTACTAATGCACGCGTGAGTAATACCAATCTTTGCTCACCATTCGACAGTTGGAGGAACAACTTCTTGTCAAAGATATCTATTTGCATTAGCGACATCCACTGATAGACAATTGCTCTCTGGCTTTCATTTATTTTTTTAAACAAACCAATGGTATCAAATAGCCCCGACGCTACGACATCGAAACATGAAATACCCGAATCAAAATAATGGTGTAACTCAGGGGAAACATATCCAATCTTTTGTTTGATATCCCATATAGATTCGCCGCTGCCTTTTTTTCTGTCAAATAAATAAATTTCATTAGCGAAAGCCTGTGGATTATCGCCTGTTACAAGACTTAGCAAAGTTGATTTGCCTGAGCCATTGTGGCCAGACACATTCCAACATTCACCTTTTATCACCTTCCAGTTAATGTTTTCCAATATTTTTTTGTTGTTATACTCTACATTAGTATCGACCATATCAATTGCCACATCAAAGTCATTGTAACTATAGGCAGGAATCATTTTTTCGAATGACTTTTTATCAAACGACTGTAGCTGAATGTTTCCCTTGAACGCATTGCTGCATTTTTTAAATTCTGCCCGGGTCATTGTTTTAGTCAGCCCGCCGTTCTGCAATAAGGCTACGTGCGTAATTGCATCGGGAACCTCTGCAATAGAGGTAACCAGCAAAAAGTGAATTCCTTTTAAAATCAATTTATCCAAAATTTGATTCAGTAATTTTCTTGCAGAAGCATCAAGCCCTACATAGGGATTATCAAGCAAAAGCCATTCTGCATTTTGTAAAAGCGCCTTTGCCAATTGAAATCTTTTATGTTCACCATTCGATAATTGTATGAGCCGGGTAAACCGGATATGAGAAATACCAAGTAAAAAAAGCGTTTCTTCTATTGAACCTTCTTTGGCTCCTGAAGTAAGCAAGGCCTCGTTTATAGTTAAAGAGTCTTCGGCATCATTTGAATTAAATCGCTGCTGGTAATAAAAAGAAGATGAATTTGAAAGACTCTTAAAATGATGTCGATGAGTAATAGTTGAAATCCGTGGAGTGGCACCGTCGTTATTCTGAAATACTGTATTGCCTTTACAATAATATTTCCCGGTAAGGGCCTCTATTAATGTTGATTTCCCGCTACCTGAAAGGCCAATAATTGCAAAAGATTCTTTTTCCCTCACGGAAAATGAAATTTTATTTAAAATCGTTTTGCCGGATTTTTGAACTGTAAGATCTTTTACTTCTAAAAGAAAATTCTGTTTCATGTTTAAAAATGATTCACTAAAAACTTTTCCCGCAAAGGCACAAAGAGCACTAAGAAAAATACTTTGTGGCCTTAGTGTCTTTGTGGGATATACTTTATGTCAATGTTGCTTCAAAGGCTTCTATTTCTTCTTTACTATTTATTAAATAATCTATATCATCATATCCATTCAACAGGCAGGTTTTTTTGTACGAATTTATATCAAACGTTTCCTGTGCGCCAGTAGCGTCTATTGTGACTGTTTGCTTATCCACATCGATAGAAAGTTTTGAATCTTTACCGAGTTGGAAAATCTTTTGCAAAAAATCTTCGCTCACCTGTAGGGGTAACAATCCA
>JBDUEG010000174.1:0-6000 GCA_040002575.1 Ginsengibacter sp. | reverse complement strand
CCATATTCATTCCTTCATATTACAAAGAGCGAAATCGATCTTCCTGCAACTATTGATATACATAGCAAAGAGGTTTATGAAAAAGCTAAAGAAAACTTAGATGCCTTTATAAGCAGGCCTGTTCTTTTTTCTGAAAGTAAGCCCTGCTACTACATTTATACATTAGTAATGAATGGCAAAAGTCAGACAGGGTTGGTATGCTGCAGCTCAGTATATGATTACGAGCAGGGGCTTATAAAAAAACATGAACACACAAGGCCGGAAAAGGAGCTGGATCGTATCAACCATATGAGAACGACTGGTGCTCAAACGGGCAATGTATTTATCGCCTATAGAGATGTAAATGAGATTAACAAAATTGTAGAAAACTGGAAAAAAAGTAAAAGCCCGGTTTACGATTTTATAACAGAAGATAACATTCAACATACAATATGGGTGGTAAGTGATGAAAAAATAATTGACAGCCTTACAGAACTATTTAAAACGGAAGTGCCATGCACTTATATTGCGGATGGCCATCATAGGGCGGCTTCTGCAGCTAAGGTGAAATACCAGCTTTCTGATTCAGAAGAAGCAGGATATTTCCTCACCACTTTATTCCCCGCTAGTCAGTTGCATATTTTAGATTACAACAGGGTAGTAATTGATCTTAATGGTCTTACCAAAGATGAATTGCTGGACAAAATAAACAGGAATTTTTCTGTAGAAAAAGTAAACAAAGCATATGCTCCTGAGGCCCTGCATAATTTTGGAATGTACCTGGAAGGCCAATGGTATAAGCTTACGGCCCTTGATGGCACTTTCTCAACAGATCCGATAGGCGTGTTGGATATTTCAATACTTCAAAATAATTTATTGGAGCCGTTGCTTGGCATTAAAGATCAGCGTACCGATACGAGGATTGATTTTATCGGGGGAATAAGAGGGCTTGCTGAACTTGAGAAAAAAGTTGATAGCAAAGAAATGGCTATTGCCTTCAGCATATTTCCGGTAACCATTGAGCAACTCTTCGACATAGCGGATAGCGGCAATGTAATGCCTCCTAAAAGTACCTGGTTCGAGCCTAAGCTTAGGGATGGTTTACTTACACATATTTTAACTCCTGAAGTGCGGTAAATTTTACAACACCTTTACACTATGTTTTATCTTTATGCAATGAAAAGATATTTACTTGTCGTCGGTTGCTTGCTAATTACGGCTTGTGTTTTTTCGCAACAGGAAGAAGCAGATAAACTTCATGACAATGCCAGGGCTTTTATGCGGCAGGGAGACTATGCAAATGCATCACTGATATTAGTAAGGGCTTTGCAACAATACCCCAATAATATAGAAATAGCTAAGGATCTTGCCTACGATTATTTTCTTCAAAAAGAAAATGAAAAGGCATTGGAAGTAATAAAACCTTTGTTGGAAAAAGATAATGCTGATGACCAGACTTATCAAATTGCCGGAAATATTTATAAGGCTTTAGCTCAGTATAAAGAAGCCGATAAGCTGTACAAAAAGGCAATAAAGACCTTTCCCGAAAGCGGAGCACTCTATAATGAATATGGAGAATTTCTTTGGGCACGGCAGGACGCCAATGCTGTAAAAACATGGGAGAAGGGAATAGAAAAAGATCCATCCTACGGAAACAACTATTATAATGCAGGCAAATATTATTTTCTTACTACGGATAAAATATGGGGGATCATTTATGGGGAAATTTTCATAAACATTGAATCATTCACATCACGCACTGCAGAGATAAAAAATTTGATGCTTGATGGTTATAAAAAACTTTTCTCTGATGCAGATCTTTTAAATAATGTAAAAGATAAAAATGCTTTTGAAGTTGCCTTTTTAACTACAATGAATAAACAAAGCAGTCTTGCTATCCAGGGTTTGAATGCTGAAACGCTAACTATGATAAGGACCCGGTTTATTTTAGACTGGAATAAAACTTTTCAAAAAAAATTCCCTTTCAGGCTTTTTGATCTACAGGAGAACCTTCTCGGGGAAGGCTTGTTCCCGGCATATAATCAATGGATCTTTGGAGCTGCCCAAAACTTATCGGCTTATCAAAACTGGACGGGTACACATGGTGAAGAGCATCTCGCTTTTAGTAAATTCCAGGAAGGCAGGATTTTTAAAATCCCCGAAAAGCAATATTATCACTAACCAATTTCGTTATAGCCAGGGTATTCTACTTTCTTTTTAAAATTTATCAGTCGAATATTTTATATTACAATTGATAAATGCCCATATTGATTTATTTATGATTGAACCCACACGATTGTTTGACTGCATGGAGCTTCGTTTAGCAAATACGCCTTCTAAGGTAATGTTTGCCGCTAAGGAGAATGAAACCTGGAAAGAATACACTAGCCAGGATGTAGCGGAAATTGTGAACAAGCTGAGTGCAGGCTTATTAAATTCAGGAATTACTCATGGAGATAACTCGGCTGAAGGAAGAGATAAGATTGCAGTGATTTCGAAGAACCGCCCTGAATGGCTGATGCTTGACCTCGCTGTTCAACAGATCGGCGCTGTTCTTATTCCGGTATATCCAACTATAAGTGTAAGTGAGCTTGAGTTCATTCTTAATGATGCGGCGGTGAAACTCGTTTTTGTAAGTGATAAGGACCTTTTTAAAAAGGTAGATGAAATGAGACGTGGTTTGCCTCAGCTGCAGGAAGTCTACACTTTCGATTTGGAGAATGGAATAAGAAACTGGAAAGAAATTTTATCTCTTTCAAATGACGCCCTTATAAAGGAAGTTAAAAGTATTTCGGGTAAAATTCAGTACGAGGATCTGGCTACAATTATATATACCTCGGGTACTACAGGAAAGCCAAAGGGCGTGATGTTATCTCATAAAAATATCCTTAGCAATGTAATAGACAGCATGCCTTGTTTCCCACCGGGGGAAGATATGAAAGCATTAAGCTTTTTACCGCTCAATCATATTTTCGAGCGGATGGTGAGTTACATATACCTTTTTAAGGGAGTATCTATTTACTATGCTGAAAGTTTCGAAAGTATCGGTGACAACCTCCGCGAAGTTCGACCCCAGATGTTCACGACGGTTCCCCGTTTACTTGAGAAAGTATATGATAAAATTATGGACAAGGGAAAAGAGCTTACGGGGATAAAAAGGACTTTGTTTTTTTGGGCACATAACCTTGCAACAAAGTTTGAGATTAATAAAAACCAGGGCGCATTATTCAACCTCCAGCTGGCCCTGGCGAATAAATTGATTTTCAATAAATGGAGAGAAGCTCTCGGTAATGAAATTAAATGCATTGTAAGTGGAGGTGCAGCCTGCCAGGTAAGGCTAATAAGAATTTTTACAGCAGCGAAGATAATTGTAATGGAAGGCTATGGCTTAACCGAAACGTCCCCTGTTATAAGCGTTAACAGATACCAGGAAGATGGAAGAATGTTTGGAACTGTTGGTCCCTTAATAAGAAATGTTCAGGTAAAAATTGCCCCTGATGGGGAGATATTATGCAAGGGGCCAAACGTGATGATGGGCTATTACAAGCGGCCTGACCTCACTGCCGAAACTATGGATGATGGCTGGTTTAAAACAGGTGATATTGGAATGATGATCGATGATAATTTTTTAAAGATTACAGATCGAAAAAAAGAAATGTTTAAGACAAGCGGAGGTAAGTATGTTGCACCCGTGGCTGTCGAAAATAAATTAAAAGAGTCTCCCTACATTGAAAATTTAATGGTGACAGGCGCTGAACAAAAATATGTAGGTGCACTTATTACCCCTGCGTTCGATGCCTTAAAAAAATGGTGTGCGCAAAAAAATATCTCCGGAGCTACTAACGAAGAGCTAATAAAAAACGAGCAGGTACAGGATTTATATAAAAATGAGGTAGAGCATTTTAATAAAGAATTTAATCACGTGGAGCAGATAAAACGGTTTGAGCTTTTGCCCAATGAATGGAGCGTTGAGACCGGGGAAATGACTCCAAAGCTCAGTCTCAAACGAAAGGTTATCATGGAAAAATACAAGGAAGCAGTTAGCAGGATCTATAACTGAAACTTTGTAATAATGATAGTCTAAGAAACTTTACTTCTATCTTTCTAATCCTGAAATATTTGTTGCTCCTCTCTTTCTTCTACAGGGATTTTTTTAATGAAGTCATCATAGCCATCATCTTCATGGTCGCTATAAACTCCGTAAGCATCCATACTGTAGCCAATGAGACCATCGTTCGCTTCCATTACATAAATTATTGAACTATCTGAAGGATCCGATTCTCCTTCAAAACGATAAGTGCGGATTATCTTAAGGTCTTCAGGATTATAATATTTGTTATTGCCCGGGGTAAAACCTTCCGGAGTCATACGAAATTCCTTATCATGTTTTTTAACACGGAGCTTTTCTAAAACTGTGCTTACTGTAGTCATCTCTTCTTTTTCTTCTGACATAAAAATAATTTAGTAGTGAGTTTTTTTATACTGAAGACAAATTCTATACCTATTTATGGCAAGACGGGAATGATTGAGAGATGTCCTTTTACAGGGACTGATAAATTTTTATTTTATTATACAAGGTCTTCCTGTCAATTTTTAAAATTTCCGCAGCCCGTGTTTTATTGAAGTTCACTTCTTTAAGTACATTCATTATGGCGTCGTACTCTGCCTTTGCTGCAGCATCCTTAAGATCTATTTCTTTGGCAATTCCATTATCTGCTCTTGGCGAAGCAGATATCTGCTCATGATGGTGGTTATGCTGTACACGCGCATTCGTGATTTCCCATGGCAACACTTTGGAATTGATTTTCCCTGATGGAGTAAGTAGAACCGCCCGACGCACCACATTTCTGAATTCCCTTAGATTACCAGGCCAGTTATAATTTATAAACATATCCATCACATCGTTTTCATACCCCTCTATATCCTTATTCAGCTCATTGTTAGTTTTGTCAAGGAAAAAATCGGCAAATAGTGGAATATCATCCCTCCTTTCACGCAAGGGAGGAAGGTTTATAGAAAATTCATTAAATCGATGATAAAGATCTTCGCGGAATTTGCCTCTTCTGTAAGCATCCTGTAGATTTTCATTAGATGCTACAATGATTCGTACGTCCACATCCATCTCTTTGGTGCCGCCCACTCTTTTATATTTTCTTTCCTGTATTACACGAAGCAAAGCTGCCTGCACTTCAGGTGAAAGATTCTCTACTTCATCAAGAAATAAAGTTCCTCCGTTAGCAAGTTCGTAATGTCCTTCTTTATCAGTGACTGCGCCGGTGAATGCACCTTTCACGTGTCCAAAAAGTTCACTTCCTGCAAGTTCCTTCGATAGAGTACCACAATCCATTGCAACAAAAGGCCTGTTTCTCCTATTGCTTGTTTCATGAATGGTCTTTGCGATTACTTCTTTGCCAGTACCGCTTTCTCCATACAAAATAATGCTATAGTTAGTCCCTGCAACAATGTCTATTTGCTTGTAAACTCTGGCCGTCTCTCCATCCTGGCCAACCAAAAATTCTTTGTTAGCAGAAGTGGCGTATTGGCGTTTATTTTTTTGAACAGGAGCATTTATTGCCGGAGTAATGGCTTCGGCGGAAGGAGCAGCTAAGGCCTTTTCTATTACATTAATAACTTCATCTGGAATAAGTGGTTTTGTAATGTAGTCGAATGCGCCAAGTTTTATAACGTCAACAGCAGTTTTAATATCTGAGTAGCCCGTGATAATAATTACAATCGTTTCTGGCTTGGCTTCCTTAATCTTTAGAAGAACATCCTTTCCATCTTTATCCCCTAACCGGAAATCACAAAGAACAATATCAAAATGTTGTTCATTAAATCTTGCCAACCCTTTGGCTCCATTATGAGACATTTCTGTTTCAAACCCTTTTTTATTAAGAAAGCGACCAAGCAACGTACACATATCAAGATCATCGTCAATGATCAGTATTTTTTTCTTCATATTGGGTTTAAGCTATTAAGGGATGCAAAGTTAATTTAATTCTTTATTCTTTAATTCCGGGT
>JBDUEG010000173.1:0-6037 GCA_040002575.1 Ginsengibacter sp. | reverse complement strand
TGCTTAACTTATGCATCGCAATAAATTCTTCTTTTAATCAGATTGTTGCTCCGGCGATAAGACTTAATGATTTTGCAATTGCTCCGCGATATCCTGACGCCTTTGATGATCTTACTATTCAGGATGCCATAAATGCGCAAAAGGACTCAATAGAAATAAAGGACTTTGTTTTGAAAAATTTTTTCATTTAATGTGCTTTCGGCAATAAAAACACTTAGTTAATTATGAATATCAGTTCCAGCACCAACCTTTTTTCCCGGGCCCAACAATCTATTCCCGGCGGTGTAAATTCTCCCGTACGTGCTTTCAAAAGTGTGGGTGGCACACCCATCTTTATTAAGTCTGCTAAAGGTGCTTACTTGTATGATGAAGATGGTAATCAATACATAGATTATATCAATTCATGGGGACCAATGATTTTTGGTCATGCATATGAGCCCGTTGTAAAAGCCATACAGGAAAAAGCTGCCCAATCAACTTCATTTGGTGCGCCAACAGAATTAGAAATTCAGATGGCAGAGCTTATAAAATCCATGGCGCCAAATATTGATCTTATAAGAATGGTAAGCAGCGGAACGGAGGCATGTATGAGTGCAATTAGGTTGGCAAGAGGATATACGGGAAGAAATAAATTTATAAAATTCGAAGGCTGCTATCATGGTCATGCAGATAGTTTCCTTGTAAAAGCAGGAAGCGGAGTTGCTACTTTAAATATTCAAACCGTGCCGGGAATAACAGCCGGGGTTTCTATGGACACGCTCACTGCTCCGTATAATGATCTTGCCGCAGTGGAAAAATTAGTGGCAGAGAATGACGGAGAAATCGCGGCAATAATTATTGAGCCTGTTGGTGGAAATATGGGATGCATATTACCAAAGGAAGGATTTTTAGAAGGATTAAGAAAAATTTGCACCGAAGAGAACATCATTTTCATATTTGATGAAGTGATGACGGGTTTTAGGCTGGCAGCAGGCGGTGCACAGGAAAGATTACATATTGAAGCCGACCTGGTAACCTATGGCAAAGTTATCGGGGGAGGTTTACCTGTCGGTGCTTTCGGAGGTAAAAAAGAAATTATGAATCACATTGCTCCTTTGGGGAATGTTTACCAGGCAGGTACGTTAAGTGGTAATCCGATAGCTATGATTGCAGGCTTTACGATGCTTAACTGCTTAAAAAATGAACCATCTATCTATGACGACCTCGATGAAAAATCCAAATATCTAAAAGATGAATTCCATAAAATTTTAAATCAAAAATCAATCGCACATCGCATCAATCAAATCGGCAGTATGTTCAGCCTTCATTTTTGCGATCATGATGTTGTTGATTTTAGCTCTGCATCAATGTCTGATATTTCTGTTTTTAATAAACTATTTCACCACATGCTCGAAAATGGTATCTACTTGCCACCTTCAGCATATGAAAGCTGGTTTATAAGTAATGCATTAAGCTATCAAGATATAGATAGAACTTGCAGCATTCTAAAAGCTTTTGACTTCACAAATTCATAATAAAAAGGGCGAAGATTTTACTCTTCGCCCATCCCTAATAAATTCTATCAGTAAGATTTAAGAAAAATTAACTGTCAATACTTAGTTTCAAAATAAGCATAAGCATTTAAGAAGTATTACCAGGGTTTTCCGTTAGCAACGGCCTTATACACCGTTAAGCATATAATCTATAAGGGGATTATTCTAATATTATGCCAAAGGGATTTTTACTCTTTTTAACTAGGGATTTTAACATTGCCACTTGAGATTAAATCACGCAGTCATGTTTGTGTAACATCCTCTACAAACACGTTTAACCTTTAAACTATAAGTCGCAAATTGCTACCTTTGCCTCCTTTTTTACTTTTTAGATGTGGAAATAAATGAAGCTTAAATATAGAGAATATAAGCAGTTGAATCTTATCGAAATAGCTAAGGAAGTATTAGAAAAGTGGAATAGCATAGCCGCGTTTGAAAAGAGTGTTTCCATCAGGGAAGGTGCTCCCCATTTTGTTTTTTATGAAGGGCCGCCAAGCGCCAATGGAATGCCTGGCATTCATCACGTAATTTCCCGTACACTTAAAGATCTCGTATGCCGATATAAAACAATGCAAGGCTACCAGGTGCAGCGAAAGGGAGGATGGGATACCCATGGGCTGCCGATCGAATTAGGCGTAGAGAAATTGCTGGGGATAACAAAGGAAGATATAGGCAAAAAGATATCGGTTGAAGAATACAATGCTACCTGCCGCCGTGAGGTCCTGAAGTTTAAAGACAAGTGGGATGAACTCACCAAAAAGATGGGTTATTGGGTTGACCTGGATAATCCTTATGTCACTTTTGAGAATAACTATATCGAGACAGTATGGTGGTGCCTGAAGGAATTATACAACAAAGAACTCTTATATGAAGATGTAAGCATACAGCCGTACTCACCTGCCGCCGGCACTGGTCTAAGCTCTCACGAATTGAATCAGCCGGGAACTTATAAGGATGTAAAGGATACAAGCGTGGTTGCTATGTTCAAGGCGTTGAAGAATCAGAAATCGAAGCAATTTTTTGATGCTGCGCAAACTGAAGAATTATTTTTCCTGGCCTGGACCACTACTCCGTGGACCCTGCCTTCAAATCTGGGACTAACGGTAGGACCTAATATTGATTACAGTCTTGTTCGCACATTCAATCCATATAGCGGAAAACCCTGTGCTGTTATTCTTGCAAAAAATCTTTTGCATAAATATTTCCCTGAGCACCTTGATGAATGGGTAGAAGGAAATAACACCGAACTGTACGGAGCAATTATAAACTGGCTCGACAAGGGTTCTGATGAAAGTATAATTGACATGAATTCCGGTGCTTTGAAATCTGAATTCGACATACTTATAAAAAAGAAGCAGTTACCTTATAAAAAGCTGTTAGAATTAAAAGGGGCAGAAATTGAAGGCTGCGAATATGAGCAACTTCTACCTTCAGACGCAAATACTTTAGAAAAAATCCACGAATTAACTCCGGATGCTAAGCCCTTCAAAGTAATCACTGGCGATTTTGTTACGACGGAAGATGGAACCGGAATGGTTCACACCGCTCCGGCGTTTGGCGCTGATGACTTTAGAGCAGGTAAGAAGAATAATTTGGGAATATTAACGCTGGTTGATAAAGAAGGAAAGTTTGTGGAAGGTGTAGGTGAATTCAGCGGACGTTTCGTAAAAAATTATAAAGATGATCCGCACTACGAAGACGTAAATGTTGATATTTCTGTAAAGCTAAAGAAAGAAAACCGTGCCTTTAGAGTTGAAAAATATGAACACAATTATCCTCACTGCTGGCGTACAGACAAACCAATTATTTATTATCCACTCGATGCATGGTTTATAAAGACCACCGCCAAAAAAGAACGGATGATAGAATTGAACAATACAATTAATTGGAAGCCGGCTTCAACAGGCACAGGCCGGTTCGGTAACTGGCTTGAGAATATGGTTGACTGGAACCTGAGCCGCAGCCGTTTTTGGGGAACACCGTTGCCGATTTGGAGAACGATACAAAACGAAGTTGGTGAAGAAAATGAACTCGAAGAAAAATGCATAGGTTCCATTGATGAATTAAAAGAAGAGATAAAAAAATCTATTGCTGCGGGTTTTATGAAAGCTTCTTTGAACGAAAAAGGTAATTCCGGCGAACTTAATTTTATTGAAAGGCTTACTTCAGATCTGCATAAGCCTTTTGTTGATGACATTATGTTGGTTTCGAAAAGTGGCAAGCCAATGACACGTGTGCCAGATCTTATCGATGTTTGGTTCGATAGTGGCGCTATGCCTTATGCCCAATGGCATTTCCCTTTTGAAAATAAAGAACAATTTGAAAAAAACTTTCCGGCAGATTTTATTGCCGAAGGCGTTGACCAAACAAGAGGCTGGTTCTACACATTGCATGTGTTAGCTGCTTTATTATTTGATAGCTTGGCCTATAAGACGGTTGTGAGTAATGGATTGGTGCTTGATAAAAACGGTGTGAAAATGAGCAAGCGATTAGGCAACATTGTTGACCCTTTCGAAACACTGGAAATTTTTGGTCCAGATGCTACGAGGTGGTATCTTATAACGAATGCATCTCCGTGGGATAGCCTGAAGTTTGATATAGAAGGGATAAGAGAAGTGCAGCGAAAATTTTTCGGCACACTTTATAACACGTACCAGTTTTTTGCACTCTATGCGAATGTGGATGGCTTCACCTTTAAAGAAAAATATATTCCTGTAAGCGAACGGCCTGAAATTGATCAATGGATTATTTCTGTGCTCCATTCCCTCATAGAAAATGTAAACAAAGCGATGGACGATTATGAACCTACGCAGGCCGGCCGGGCAATTGAATATTTTGTTGATGCCCAACTAAGCAATTGGTATGTTCGTCTTTGCCGCCGCAGGTTCTGGAAGGGAGAATATGAAAAAGATAAAATAGCTGCTTACCAGACTTTGTATGAATGTATGGATGTAATAAGCAGGCTCATAGCTCCTGTTGCTCCTTTTTTTGCAGATTGGCTTTTTATAAACCTGGACAAAGTAACACAACGACATGAACTTGATTCTGTACACCATACACTTTTTCCTAAAGCGGATAAAAGTTTGATTGATGAAGATTTGGAAGAACGGATTGAATTAGCCCAGGATATTTCTTCTTTAATATTATCACTTCGTAAAAAAGTAAATATCAAAGTGAGGCAACCACTTCAAAAAGTGATAATACCTGCAAGAGATTTTGCCACCGGAGAAAAGATAAAAAAAATTGAAGAGATTATAAAGTCTGAAACTAATATTAAAGAAATAGAGCTCTTGCCCGCAGACAATAACTTTATTAAGAAAAGGGCTAAGGCTAATTTTAAAACACTGGGAAAGAAGCTTGGATCAAAAATGAAATGGGCAGCAGAAACAATTCAGGTTTTAAATGATGAGGAGATAAGTAAGCTTCAGCAGGAAGACTTTTTATTAAACCCGGGCTTCGAAACTAAAAAGGAAGACCCTATTTATATTTCACAGGAAGATGTTGAGATTTCAACAAATGAAATACCTGGTTTTGAAATTGCCGTGAAAGGGAACCTTACAGTAGCACTTGATATAGAGCTTACACCCGGCTTAAAGAATGAAGGGTTTGCCAGGGAATTTATTAACCGTATACAAAATATCAGGAAGGAAAGGAATTTCGACCTTACTGACAGGATCATTGTCAACGTGAAAGAGGACACTAACGCAAAGGCTGCAATTACTGAATTTAATACCTATATTTGCGCCGAAATTTTAGCAGATAGGCTTGAATTTGTACCACAAATTCCTGACGGCACTTCGATTGAAGTAAACAATGACTCTTTAACAGTGACAGTTTTAAAAAAGGAAACACAGTATGGCTAAACAGAAAGCAAAGTCAACCCCCGCATCAAAAAAACCAGCAGTAGCAAAAAAGAGTATAGCCTCTAACAAGAAAGCTTCCACAGTTACTGCAAAAGCCGGGGCTAAAAAACCGGTTTCTTCAAAAAAGCCAGATCTAAAAGCACTTAATTCAAAAAAGGTTGCAGCTAAAAAAACTGCCCCTGCTAAAAAGCAATCGCCTGCAAGTAAAACACTTGCAAAGAAAACTGCTAAACCTATTATAAAATCTGCGCCGGCTAAAAAAACTGCTAAGCCGGTTGCCAAAAAAGCAGCACCAGCAAAATTGGCTAATTTAAAAAAACCCACTGTCACTAAGGCAACAGAAAAAGATAAAAAATCTTCAGTAGTCACAAATAAGAAAGTAATTGAAGCAGCCCCGGCTAAGGATAAAAAGCAAATGAGTAAGCCAGCTACTTCAAACAATGTTGAACATCAGCAAAAATTGAAATCTGCCTTATCTAAAACTTCTGAGAAAGTACGCGAGGTGAAACAGAAACCTTTTGTAATGCCGAAGACAAGCACGGAGAAGTCACGAAAGTATGAACCGCAATTTATTAAATCAGTACTTGACCAGGCGCCGGAAGAAAATAACGGTCCAAGTATGAGATACAGTGATAATGAATT
>JBDUEG010000172.1:0-6049 GCA_040002575.1 Ginsengibacter sp. | reverse complement strand
CATGGACATACTAAGCCCGTAATGGATGCTCTGAAGAAAGCCAAGAAAGATTTTAAAGACATTGTGGTGATTGCCGGCAACATTGCTACTTCCGCAGGTGCCAAGGCTTTAGCAGATGCCGGCGCTGATGCTGTAAAAGTGGGGATTGGGCCTGGCTCTATTTGCACTACACGTATTGTTGCAGGGGCAGGTGTTCCACAAATTTCAGCTCTTATGGAAGTTGCGGCGGCTTTGAAAAATAAAAACATAGGTATAATAGCAGATGGAGGAATACGCTACACCGGCGACATGGTAAAGGCAATAGCTGCAGGTGCCAGTTGTGTGATGATGGGTGGCGTTTTTGCAGGAACTGAGGAGAGTCCCGGAGAAACAATTATTTATGAAGGAAGAAAATTTAAACAATATCGTGGAATGGGTTCGCTGGGCGCAATGGCACAGGGCAGCAGCGATCGGTACTTCCAGGATGGTGACGAAAAAACCAAAAAATTTGTGCCGGAAGGTATAGAAGGAAGGGTGGCTTACAAAGGTTTTTTATCTGAGGTAGTTCATCAGTTTACGGGTGGATTGCGGGCAGGAATGGGATATTGTGGCGCGAAAGATATTACCGCATTACAAAATGCGACATTCATAAAAATTACAAACGCCGGTATGCGTGAAAGCCATGCTCACGATATAGAGATTACGAAGGAGGCACCAAACTATAGCAGATAGGCGATAAGGAAATGAACAATTGCCAATGAACAAAGAACAGTAAAAAACGATTATCTTATATTGATACCAACTGCTTATAATGACTATAAAAAATAGGATCGCCGTACTTTTTATTGTATATATATTCTCTTTTTGTCCAAAAAGCTTTTCTCAAATTGATTCATGTAATCTTCGGATCAGCTTGTTGACGTGTACGGCCGGTGAAGATTTATATACAACCTGGGGACACAGCGCTCTTCGTATAACCAATGTGATTAATCATAGTGATATCGTTTATAATTATGGAACATTCAATTTTGATGAACCGGGGTTTTACACAAAATTCATCAGGGGAAAATTGACATTTTACGTCGCACCCGAGGATTATGATTCTTTTCTTTCGGCGTATCAATATGAAAACAGGGGGATAACGGAACAGGTTTTAAACCTGACCTGCGCCGAAAAATACAATATGCTTTTGTTGCTTCAGACGAACCTACTGCCGCAAAACAGGTATTATAAATACGATTTTACCTTCGATAATTGCACTACCCGGCTTCGGGATCTGTTAGAAAAGGCAACTTCCTCACAGGTCGTATTTCCCGAAATATTGCATAAGAAAGCAACTTTCCGTGATCTCATTTATGGATCCCTTGACGATAACGATGAGCAATGGAGCAAACTTGGAATAGATATTTTATTAGGCAGCAGGCTGGATAGAAATATGCAGCCACATGAAGTGATGTTTCTTCCGGATTATCTTATGTTAGGTTTTGACTCAGCTAAAATTAATTCAGAAAAGCTGGTTCTTGAAAAACATAAGCTTACCGGCCTGGAAGAAAACACGAAACACCACAATATAGTCACCGATCCAATTTTTATTTTCACTTGCCTCCTGCTGCTAATCATTTTTTTAAGCCTGTCAAAAAATAATTCCATAAAACGATTCCTGGTGGCGTTTGATGGCTTTCTCCTGTTTGTTACCGGTCTGGTAGGTATCCTCATCATTATAATGTGGATTTGCACTGAACACATAATGACAAAAGACAATTACAATTTACTCTGGGCCTGGCCAACCAATGTAATTGCGGCATTTTACATTCATTCAAAAAAACAAATCGTTACCAGGTATTTCTTTGTGTATGCGCTCCTAAATTTGTTATTGCTTATTTGCTGGTTCTTTATTCCTCAACATTTGAATCCTGCACTAATGCCTGTTATTGGTATTTTAATTTTCAGAAGTTTATATTATGTCTTTAAGGAGTATAAAAATAAATTATGAAGCGGGTGGATTTTAAAGATAAAAGAATATGCTATCGGGTTGAAGGCGAAGGAAAGCCCGTAATGCTGCTGCACGGTTTTGCGGAGAATGGCGACCTGTGGAAATACCAGGTTGAAAATCTTAAAGATAATTTCAAGTTTATAATTCCTGATCTTCCGGGAAGTGGATCATCTGAAGCATTGAATGGGAACCCCTCGATGGTTGACTATGCTGATGCTATTAAAGCTATAATTGATTTAGAAATAAAAGAAAGTTCGTTTGCCCTTATTGGCCATAGCATGGGAGGTTATATTGCACTGGCATTTGCTGAAAAATATCCTGAATTATTAAATAGCGTTGGTTTATTTCATTCAACATCTTATGCTGATGACGATCAAAAGAAAGAAACAAGAAACAATGGAATTGATTTTATTAAAAGGAATGGACCGGAACTCTTTTTGAAAAATACAATACCAAATTTATTTTCGGAAAATAACAGAAAAGAAAACTTAACCTTGAGTGAAAGATCAATGAAGCTTTCAAAAAATATTAGCCAGTTAACATTGATTCAATATTATGAAGCTATGCGGGACAGGCCAAATTATTCCCCGGTATTAAAAAATTTCAAAAAGCCAGTTTTGCTTATTCAGGGCTTGCATGATAACGCTGTGCATCTTAAATCAGGCCTGGAACAATCGTATGTTGCACCGGTTACGTATTTTAATATTTTAAAGAATTCTGGTCACATGGGAATGTGGGAAGAAGAAAAAATTTCAACGGCTCTTTTAGGAAAATTTTTAATGGAGTTGTAAAGATGCAAATTGAAGTTTTAAAAAGGTAAGCGTAGTACAGTTTATATAATTCGTCGAGGTTGGAATATCGTTTGTTTTTTCAAAATTTAGAAAAAACTAACAGGTTTTTTACGTAATTTAAAGTTTCATGAAAACCTCGTTTTTTTTCCTTACCTGTGCCTTTCTTTTTTTGTTTCAACCTTGCAAGGCAGCACACATCGTAGGTGGAGAAATGATATATGCTTACGTGGGGCCTGGATCAGCTCCCAACACTAACAAATATAGAATTACCTTAAAGCTCTTTCGCGATCAATTAACAACGGGGGCTCAAATGCCTACGAGTGTATTTATAGGGATTTTTAACAATGATAATAATGCCCAATATCCGGGGCCGAATCAATACAGAGATGTACAGAAAAGCGATGAGCAACCTGTGAGGGTAAACGCATTCCCATCCTGCATTACAAATCCACCCACACTTAACTATCACGTAGGAATATTTACCTATACGATTGATTTGCCAATTAATGTAAAGGGATACACAGCGGCATACCAGACATGTTGCCGCGTTAATCCCCTCGAAAATGTTTTTAATTCGCCAGGACTTGGGGGAACAGGTTCTACGTATAGTTGTGTAATACCGGCCATTACAGACAATTCTCCCCAGTTCAATACAAGTATTGATGCTATCTGTAGAGATAAATCTTTTAAGCTAAGCTTTCAGGCGATGGATCCGGATGATGATTCGCTTGTATATTCTTTTGCGGCGGCAAGTAATGGAGGAACTGCGCAAAATTCTGCAAATCTCAATCCATCGGCACCACCCTATGGCCCTGTAAGATATATAGGAGGTTACTCTTACTTTACTCCACTTGGTGATCTTGCCACTATTGACCCGGCCACGGGAATAATTAGTGGAATAGCACCAGATGTAGGGAAGTATGTTGTGTGTGTTTCAGTTGACTCATACAAAAATGGCGTCTTCGTTGGCTCCCATATAAAAGACTTTATTGTTAACGTAACTGATTGCGATTTTGCGGGTGCACAATTGAATCCACAGGGGGTTACATGCGATGGTTTTAATGTCGCCTTTAAAAATCTTAATAATTCACCTCTTAATCAGACTTTCTTCTGGACGTTTGGCGACCCTGCTTCCGGATCCGCAGATACTTCTCTTTTACCCCAGCCAGTTCATGTCTATTCTGATACGGGTGTTTTTGTTTATAAGTTAGTTATTAACCGTGGCCAGGATTGTTCCGATTCTGCAAGTCAGATACAGAAAGTTTATCCAGGCTTTTTTCCTGCATTCACCAATACAGGCCGTTGTATAAACACAAACATTTTATTCCAGGATTTAACTAAAACAAATTATGGTTTTGTAAATTCATGGAGATGGGATTTTGGGGATCCACTTACAGGTGGCGACACTTCAAGATTGCAAAACCCTGGGTATACATTTACCAATGTTGGAGACTACCCGGTACAACTAACAGTATCAAATAGTAAAGGATGTATAAAAACGATAAAGGACACTATAGCGATAGTAGACAAACCCGATTTTACCATAACAAATGATACCCTTATTTGCTCTATTGATAATCTTCAACTCAAAGCTTCAGGGGGAATTGGTAATATTTTTTGGAGCCCTGGTTATAATATAAATAATCAAAATAGTTTTACCCCGATCGTTAGCCCGAAGGTGACAACAACTTACAGTGCCACATTAACAGAAACGCCAGGCTGTACCGCTACTAAATCTGTGGTGGTAAAGGTCGTTGATAAGGTTACATTGATTACGGGCAATGATTCTACAATTTGTCTTACTGACTCTGTAAGATTGAATATCGTAAGTGATGCGCTTCATTATCTGTGGACACCTTCCGCATCCATCGCGAATGATACTGTTAAAAATGCAATCGTATTTCCTACCTCTCAAACTACTTATAACGTTACGGCCAGCATTGGCAAATGCAATGCAAGCGGCAGAATAAATATATCCGTCGTTCCGTATCCGAAAGCTAATGCCGGTATCGATACAACCATTTGTTTTCCGGGCAGCGCTCAATTACATGCCACAGGCGGAAGCTTTTATTTATGGTCACCGGCGGTTTTTTTAAACGATCCCAGCCTGCAAAATCCGGTAACCGTACCATCGCAATCCATAAGATACACGGTAAGGGTAACTGACGTTCAAGGTTGTCCTAAACCAGCCTTTGATAGCGTAGTTATTAATGTTGAAGATATAGTAGCTGATGCGGGACCACGTGATACCATTGTAGTCGTTAATCAGCCATTGCAATTGCGTGGCACAGGCGCTGAAGTATTTCTATGGTCGCCTTCACTGGGTTTAAACAAGACGGACATTCCTAACCCGGTTGCTGTTTTATCCGATAATCAACAATATATTCTCAAAGTAAAAAGTGCTGCAGGATGCAATGCAACAGACACTATTGATGTAATTGTTTATAAAGTAAAACCTGGCTTATATGTTCCAAGTGGTTTCACTCCAAATGGTGATGGTATTAATGATGTTTTCAGGCCGGTTCCAATAGGTATGAAATCCATTAGATACTTTAAAGTGTATGACAGGCGGGGACAATTGATGTTTTCAACCACTATTCAAAATAAAGGGTGGGATGGAAAGTTCAAAGGTGCTCCCCAGGATTCACAGGTGTTTGTTTGGATTGTGGAAGGTATAGATTACCAGGATGGGGTAATCTTTCAAAAAGGAACGGTTACTTTAATAAGGTAAAGGCCTTGTTTTAACGGTGTCAATAATTTCTTTTTCTTCCCTGGAATAATCCGATATTGTAGCCTGCCCGTATGATAGGATTACTTCTTCCGAAGTCAACTATATAAGGGGAATTTTTATCACCCAGCACATCCAAAGAAATAGAGATAAAATAATAAGTATTGTTTCCAACCTCTCTGCCCCCGGCATAACCAGCACCTATTAAAAGACTGTTTGCCTTAAGGTTCTTTTTACCTGGCGTATATCCGCTATTGAGGGCAGGTATATATTTTAAATGAATCACGTTGTACTCATATTGAGCAGAAGCAAATAAAAATTTTACGGGAAATAATCTTACAAATGCGCCGGGACCATATACTGTTTGCCGCAACTTATCGCCGGGAATCTGGTAATCTCTTTGAGAAATATAATTGAGATTCAGCGTAAGACCTGCGTCTGCCCAATTGGTCAAACTATAACCAAATTGTGGCGTAACTCCAAGCACGGTAGAATAGTTAGAAAACCCTGCGGTTATACTTCCGCCGGTAAATAATCTTTCTTTTTTAAAGCCCTTGG
>JBDUEG010000171.1:0-6053 GCA_040002575.1 Ginsengibacter sp. | reverse complement strand
ATTCATCCATCTCTTCTTTTATTTCATCAGAAATTTTCACCAGCACTTTATCAATTCGCTGTCCGTCCATATCCACTATTTCAAAATGAAAACCACGCCATTCAAATTGATCGCCCGTGGAAGGTATGCGCTTCAGTTCATGGAGAATAAATCCTGCAAGTGTGTCAAACGCATTCTCGCCCTCATTTATCCACACGGTCTTATCAAATTTTGTAAGAAAATCATAGAACTGAATTTGCGCATCAATAAGATAAGTGCCATCTTTTCTCTCAACAATTACATAATCGTCATCCGTAGCTTCGGGCATTTCACCAACAATTGCTTTTAAGATGTCTCTCATTGTTATCATGCCTTGCAGGCTTCCATATTCATCTACTATAAAGGCGTAGTGTAACCGTGTCCTTTTTATTTTTTCAAGCACCTGGTAGGCTGAATTATTCTCGGGAACGAACAGCGCTTCTTTTACAAGCACATCCAGTGGGGCGTCAGGTTGCAGGTAAAGATCTTTGACAAATACAACGCCTTTAAGATCATCGATGTTTTCTTCACATACCGGATAAACCGAATGTTGATTCTCTTTTATTTTCCTTTTTATTGACTCTTTGTCTTCCTGTATATTAAACCAAACAATATCGGTACGGTGTGTCATCAATGAAGTGATATTCCGGTCTCCTAAATGAAACACACGCTCAATGATATCTTTTTCTTCTTCCTCAATAGTACCGAGCTCACTTCCTTCATTGATCATCGCTTTTATCTCTTCCTCCGTTACTTGGTTATCATTGAGCTTCTTTACATTAAATAGTTTTAAAAAACCATTGCTTAGGATGCTAAGCAACCATACCATCGGGTGAGAGATACGACTCAAAACCCTGATAGGATTTGCAAAATTCTTGGCTATGCTTTCCGGCCTTAAGATGGCCAGTCTCTTTGGAATAAGCTCGCCAAAAAGTATTGTTAAGAATGTTACAAATATTACAATTAAAACTGTTGAAATAGTAGCAGCATAAGCTTCAATAAACTGGATCTTCGCTACGTATGGTTCCAAAGATTTACCAAATTTTTCTCCTGAATACACACCCGTTAAAATTGCTACCAGCGTTATATATATTTGCGTCGTAGATAAAAAGACATCAGGTGTTTCCTGTAGTGCAAGTGCCGCTTTGGCTTTTTTGTCTCCTTTGGCGGCAGCAACATCAAGGCGACTTTTCTTTGCCGATACCAGTGCCAGTTCTCCCATCACCAACAGCCCATTGATCAATATCAGAAAAAATAAAATAACTAATTCTGTCATATAAATATTTTCAAAGCCGGACCGGAAGCCCAACCTTCTTATTAAAAATTTTTGCGTTGATATACCCGATCATCAAACCTATGATAGCACCACATATCACATCAAGCGGAAAATGCACACCCACATAAACCTGGGCGTATGAAATAAGGCATGCCCACAAAAAAACGAATGCCCAAAACGGGCTTATTGACTTCCTGAACGTGGTAAAGATAAACATCGCGGCGGCAAAATGATTTACGGCATGAGAAGATGTAAAGCTTGAGCTGTAGGGGCAATAGCTAACTAAAAGCCGCACCTTGCCTTCAAAAGCCGGGTCCTGGCATGGTCTCAGGCGAAAGAAAAATTCTTTGATAAGCCTGCTGCTTATTACGTCGCTTAAAGTAACATTTATTAAAAAAAATAAAACCCAATACCACCCTTTGCTTTTGAAATTAATAGTTGTGAAAAGAATAAGAAAAAAATAGAAAGGAAGCCACAAATACGACTCCCTTAAAAAGGGTATTAACCCATCGAAAAAAGGTGTGTGCCATTTATCATTAAGGTTTGAGAACAATTCATAATCCGCATGCTTCAATGCCTCAGGAATATACATGGCGCTTTTAGTATCTAATAAGGTCATTGGCTGCAAAAATAGCTATTGCACAAATAAGTGTGTAAATATTTACTTTTGCCTGCTCATATAATTCTTTGTGTTAATCCACGCTCAAATTCTATAATTACTTCCATGACATTGCCGCGACTTATCAAATGGATGTTTTTTACCGGGATTATCTTATTGGTGTTAATGACAATATTAAGGTTTTCATTTTTTTTTTATTTCAAGCCTGCCCAATATACGTTTGCTAATTGCATAAAGCCATTCTTGCTTGGCCTGAGGTTCGATTTGAGAGTAGCCTGCGGCATAGTCTTGCTACCCTATCTTGCAGGAAGTTTTCGCTTAGATTATAATGACAACAAACGGCTCAAAGCGGGAAGTATAATCCGGTTAGTAATTGCATTCGCATTGATGACTGTTGTCATCTTATTATTAAAAAATAATCACGGCAGCATTGCTTCAATCATTATCATTTCAGCACTGTTTCTTCTTTATTTATTTTGGCTATTTTCAGCGAAGACCTGTAACCCGTTTGAAAACCCTGCTTCTAAAAAAGTATTTAAGTGGTATTTCTTTATTATTAGTATTTGCCTCACTGTTCTTTACACAACTGACTTTGAACATTATGATTATTTGCATCAGCGGTTAAACGCCAGCGTTCTTAATTATGCTGAAGATGCAAAAATATCAATGAACATGATATGGCAAACCTACCCTGTTTTTGCGCTTATATTTATTATTATTGGTGGCACTTTATTGGTTTATTTTCTTACAGTTGCCGGGTTGCGTTTTTTAAAACCAGCACGCCGCCGTGGCGCCCAAATTGCAAGGATAGCGCTTAGTGTTATTTTTATTTTACTTCTGGCACTGGGCATTTTTGGACGACTAAATCAATACCCTTTGCGATGGAGCGATGCTTTCTCTTATGACGATGATTTCAAAGCGAACCTTGCGTTGAACCCCGTGCAAAGTTTTTTTAGCACGTTACAATTTCGAAGCTCGACATACGACGTAAATAAAGTGAAAGAATATTATCCTTTAATGACCAAATACCTTGGCGTTGAAAATCCGGATAGCTCTTCTTTAAATTTCAAAAGAACTTTTCACCCAAGCTTTGCTGCAGGTAAGCCAAATGTAGTCGTGGTTATCTGTGAAAGCTTCAGTGCATACAAAAGCAGCATGTGGGGCAATCCTTTGAACACTACACCATTCTTTAATGAGATGTGCAGCAAGGGAATTTTTTTTGACAGATGCTTTACACCTTCGTATGGAACAGCACGCGGCATATGGGCTGTTATCACGGGTATCCCAGATGTAGAATATCCAAATACTGCCAGCCGCAATCCTGCTTACGTCGATCAGCATTCCTTAATAAACGATTACAAAGGGTATGAAAAATTTTATTTCCTTGGTGGAAGTTCCAGCTGGGCTAATGTAAGAGGGCTGCTCACCAATAATATAACCGGCCTTCATTTATATGAAGAGGATAGTTATAAAGCCAAAACCATAGACGTATGGGGTATAAGTGACAAGAGATTATTTCTTGAAGCGAACGATGCATTGAAGCAGGAAAAAAGCCCATTCATTGCAGTAATTCAAACGGCGGATAATCACCGGCCCTACACAATTCCGGATGAGGATAAAGAGGAGTTTAAGCAAAAGAAATATTCGATTGATTCTCTAAAGAAATTTGGCTTCCAGGGTAACGATGAATTAAATGCGTTTCGCTATACCGATTTTTGTTTTGAAAAATTTATAGAAGCCGCGAGGAAAGAAAATTATTTCAACAATACTATTTTCGTTTTTGTTGGAGATCACGGCATACGGGGCGATGCCGGCGGCATGTTTCCCAAAGCCTGGTCAACAGATGGCCTTACCACCCAGCATGTGCCTTTACTTTTTTATGCCCCATCTCTATTGCCTTCGGCACGAATAAATAGAACATGCTCTCAACTGGATCTTTTACCATCTGTGTCTGCGCTGGCACACATCGATTATACGAATACAACATTTGGAAAAAATCTTTTTGATACAACACAAAATAATTCTGTAAGATTCAGTAATGCGGCATTTCTATTTGATTATAACATAAAACAAATAGGTGTGGTTACTGACGAATATGTTTATGTACATAGTCTTCTCAGTGGTAATGAAGATTTCAGGTCTTCGAAGAATGATAGCGCATTGCCCGTGACACCAAATGTTTTGGAAGATAAAAAAGCTTTACAAACTTTGTCCCAGGCTTATTATGAAACGGCACGTTATTTATTGCTGAATAATAAAAAGAAAAAATAAATACATAATTATTCATTATCAAATCATGTAGTTTTAAAGGTTTTAGAAAGCAATGATCCTTAAAGCAAAACTTCCAAAAGGTGTTCCTCTTACTATCCAGTGGCTATTGGTACTTTGGTTTATTTATGTCTTAATCTTTACATTATTCAGGATATCAACTGTTTTTTTATTTAAACCATCAGCAGTTACTTTTTCATCACTTCTTCCCTCATTCTTACTGGGTTTAAGGTTTGATTTAAAATGGATCTCTATGATCCTGCTTCCAATCGCCCTACTTTCGGTTTATGAAAAGTTTACACCGTTTTATTCAGAAAGAAACAAAAGATGGTGGTCCTATTACCTGGCGATAGTTACATTGATAGTTTTGTTTTTTTTCGGCGCTGACTTTGGAAACTTCAGTTACAACCATACACGCATTAATGCAAGCGCTTTAAACTTTGCAGAAGACCCGGTGATATCTTTTAAGATGCTATGGCAGAGCTATCCAATGGTTTGGATACTTACTGCGCTTATTTTAACGGTTATATTGATGGCTGGTGTTTTTAAAAGAACACATGTGCAAACTTTAAAGAGAAATATAAAAGACAATGCCATCTATAAAAAGAAATGGCATGCAGTCGCAATATTCTTTCTTTGCTGGTGCCTGTACGGAATCTTTTCATTTAAGCCTTTGAAATGGAAAGATGCCTTTGAGCTGAATGATAACTTCAAATCTTATGTCGCATTAAATCCTTTACAAAATTTTTTTACAACATTACAATTTCGCAGGCCTTCGTTTGACGAGCAAAAGGCAAAATTATACTACCCTTTAATTTCAAACTTCCTTCAACTTGATTCTTCAGGAATTACCGACAAGCCTTATAAAAGAGAATTGTTGCCAAACAGTAAATCTTTGGAAAGCAGGCCTAATGTGATTTTAGTAATAGCGGAAAGTTTTAGCATGTACAAAAGCAGTATGAGCGGCAATCCTCTTGATGCAACTCCGTACTTCAAATCCATGTGTGACAGCGGGCTGTTCTTCAATCATTGCTTCTCTCCTACTTTTGGAACTGCCCGTGGCGTCTTTGCGGTACTAACGGGAACGCCTGATGTACAACTGTCAAAATTTTCAACCCGTAGCCCTGAGGCAATTCATCAACATACTATTGTCAACGATTTTGAAGATTATAGTAAGTACTATTTTTTAGGAGGCAGTGGTGACTTTAATAATTTTCAAGGGTTGGTAAAAAATATAGATAATGTTCATCTCTACCAGGAAGGCTCTTATAAATCAATTCCGCTTAATGTGTGGGGCATCAGTGATAAAGATTTATTTAAGGAAGCAGAAAACGTACTGTCAAAAGAAAGGAAACCATTTTTTGCTGTCATCCAAACTGCCGATAATCACCGGCCTTACAGCATTCCGCCTGAAGATTCCGATTTTGTAAAACGGATAGTGAATGAAGACACTTTAAGAAAGTACGGCTTTGAGTCATTGAAAGAATTTCATTCATTCTGCTACACCGATTATTGTTTTAAAAAATTGGTCGAAGAAGCAAAAGGAAAAAGCTGGTTCAACAACACCATTTTTGTGTTTGTTGGTGATCATGGCGTTGAAGGCGAATCATCTGCAATGTATCCGCAGGTATGGGCATCAGGACAGCTAACTGATGAACATGTACCAATGCTTTTTTATGCACCCGAATTAATTAACCCACAAATAAGAAATGAGGTGGTTTCACAAATTGACGTATTACCTACGCTCGCAGGGATGCTACATCAGCCCTATACAAACACTACGTTGGGCAGGGACCTTCTTAATGCGAAGAACAAAATAAATGCAGCATTTATTATTCATCATGATGAAGGAAATATAGGAGTGGTTACCGA
>JBDUEG010000170.1:0-6055 GCA_040002575.1 Ginsengibacter sp. | reverse complement strand
CCTGCATTGGTAAAAAGCAAGCTGGGATCGTTCTTTATAACAATCGGTGCAGAGGGAACTATTGTGTGTTCCTTCGATTTAAAAAAATCAAAAAATTGCTGGCGTATTTCTGCACTCTGCATCATGCTGTTAAATGAATTTTAATGTTGACCCGAACCCTATCAGATTTTGAGTATTATCAGGTTATCTTTGCCGGCTATTATTTTAAATTAGAAAACGGCAAAGGTATTTGGTTTGATGGCATTTACAAATAGCATTATCTTCTGAAGGCCTTATTTAATTTACCTTCTTCTTCATTTTATTCTAATGAGAAAAATTAAATATTATTATAACACTAATACCTTAAGATACGAGAAGCTTGTAACGCCACTCCGCGTTAAACTTTTACGTTTTTTTGGTTTTATAGCAACCGCTTTAGTTACTGCATTCATACTTGTATCACTTGCATTCCGGTTTATTCCTTCTCCGCAATTGAAACTGGCAGAAGCGAGGTATGAAAAAATGAAACAGAATTATGATATGCTGGTAACGCAGGCAAGAACGCTGCAGCAGGAAATGTCTTTACTTGAGCAGAGGGATAACCAGGTATATAGGTCGATATTCGAAGCAAATCCATTGCCTGACAGTGCACGGGCAAAACTTAGTGAGCACAAAAAAGAAGTACGTAAAATAGAAGCAATTAATGATGAGCAGTTAGGCAATGAACTCGCAAAAACATTAAATAACATTAATGCCCGTATCACTTACCAGTTTGCAAGTTATAATCAAATAGAAAAGCTGATAAAAAACCAGGGAGAAAAGCTTGCAAGCATACCTGCAATTCAGCCTGTTAGTAACCGGGACCTTGACAGAATTGCATCAGGTTTTGGCATGAGAATTGACCCTGTATATGGAACTCCAAAAATGCATAAAGGCCTTGATTTTACTGCACAACAGGGAACGCCGGTTTATGCTACAGGAGATGGTGTAGTAGCTGAATCCGGCTTTTCAGAAGATGGCTACGGCAATAAGGTTGTAATAAATCACGGGTACGGCTATCAAACGTTATATGGCCACATGGTAAGAGTAAAAGCAAGATACAGGCAGAAAGTGAAAAGAGGCGAGATCATAGGATGGGTTGGTAGTACAGGAAAAAGTACCGGCCCGCATTGCCACTATGAAGTTCATATTAACGGGCAGGAAGTTGATCCTGTTTATTTTTTTTATAACGATCTTACACCAGAGCAATTTGACAGATTATTAAAAATCGCATCGACAGGCAGCGCAAAAAGTCTTGACTAACCATGGCATTATCACAGATAACATTTCAGTTTGATGATTCGCAGTCAGAGAAAAATGAGAACGTAAAAAAGCTGGTTGCTGGTTTGGAAAATCAAAAGCAAAAAAGAGGGCGAAAAAGCCTGAAGACAATAAACGCAGCGCCGGGCCTTATCGATATTCCTGAGGACGAAATACTTTTTAAGAAACAATATTATTCGATTGGTGATGTTGCAACCATGTTCAAAGAAAATACTTCCTTAATAAGATATTGGGAAAATGAGTTTGATATTCTTAAGCCAAAGAAAAATAAAAAAGGTGACAGGTACTTCAGGCCTGAAGACGTAAAAAACCTTAAGATGATTTACCACCTGCTTCGCGAAAGAAAATATACTATTGAAGGCGCAAAAGAATTTCTAAAGAACAATAAGGCAGCCGGCGAAAAACACCAGGTGATTGAATCACTTGAAAAAATTAAATTATTTTTATTAGAATTAAAGGCAAATTTATAAACCGTACCATGAAATCTTTTTTATTATCAACACTTGGTGTGCTGGCTTTTTCTTTAATCACTAGAGCACAGCACTATGAACTTCTTACCGACTCTTTGCATCCAACAGAAAAAATTCTGAAGGGAATTATTTCCAAAGCCGATCTTAAAAATGATTCTTCCTACAGTAAATGGTATAATGAAAGTCAAAGAATTTATCCTGTTCCCAATAAGGACGCTGTTGCCGGAATGCAAAAGAACAAAGACAATGTGAACATAGTGATATTCGGAGGCACCTGGTGTGAGGATACACACTTTGTATTACCCAAATTTTTTGAAATCCAGGAAGCGAGTGGCTTTCCTGAAGACCGCATTACATTCTATGCCGTTGACAGGAATAAGAAAACTACAGGAACTATTGCTGAAGATTATCACGTAACAAATGTTCCAACCATCATTGTAATGAAGGACGGCAAAGAAGTAGGCCGCGTTGTTGAGTATGGAAAAACAGGAAAGTGGGACCAGGAGTTTGCAGATATTTTTAGTGAGTAACCTCTGACCCCTGAAGGGGGACTTAGATCATATCTTTCTAATAAATTCAATGATATTTTAATTTCAAAATTTTTCTATGCAAAAACAATAAGGTATAAATTGTTATTAGCCTACCAACTTTACAGATTGTATACTTGAAGCTTTTATTTCGTGCTGTTCCTGCATGCTTTTAATTTCTAAATTTATTTTCTCCTTTAATTTATTAAGCTCATCTGTATCCATTGGAAATATGGTGAAGTAGATAACTATAATTACTGCGCTTTCATTATTAATTTCCTGTAGATAAACGGAATAAGAATCGATCTTACTTTTTTTGTTTGCAAGAATTTGTTCAATTTCTTTAATAGCCTTTTGAAGATCTCCGGAAGAAGTGTGTGATGAAAGAAGCGTTCTTATTTCATTCCTGATAACATTGCGCATTGTCCAATTATCTACTATGCTATCTACCATTTGCTTATTTGGAACTGTGACCATAGATTTTTCAGGAGTGCGAAGCTTTGTGCTCCTCAGTCCGATTCTTTCAACAATGCCCGAGAAATTATTCACTTTCACAGAGTCGCCTGTCTTAAAGGGCTTGTCAAAAAATATAATAAAAGAAGCGATGAGGTTTTCAAGGCTTTCCCTGGCTGATAAAGCCAGTGCTGCACCTACTATACTCAGGCCGGTGAAGAGATTACTTATATTAAATCTTAAGGAAAATTTTATAATGAAAAGAACCCCTATAATGATGATGACAACTCTTATCAGGTCTTTAAAGAAAAATAATAATTGATGTTCACCGTGGACGTTCGCTTCGCCTGCCTTTTCTTTTATTACTAATACCAAAAAATCCATGAACCGGATTATCAGGTTAACGAAGCAAATTATTATGATCGCAGAAGCAATGCTTTCAAGAATTGCCTGGCTGGAAATCTTATGATAAGAAAACAATAATGCCTTTGGAAAACTAAGGCCATCAACTGAAAGAAAAGCGATGAGAACAAGTAAAACTCTTTCCAGTGGCTCAATAATTAAGTCATCAAATTTCACTTTAGCCAACTTACCAGAATGCTGCTTCAAAGACTTTAAAATCAAAGCCGATGCATACTTTGAAATCACTCTTTTCAAGAGTAATGCGATGAGAATCGTTATCGCTACAAGTAAGTAGCTGCGCAATGTATTGTCGAAATAAACCTGGTCAAGAAAATTCATGCTGCAATTTAGAATATGCCCGCGATCTATTGAAGAGAATAAATCTCCAACTGCTGATTTCTAAGAATGTACATCTTATGATTACTAACCTGAAGGGAACTATTATTTTGCGCGGCCGGCGGTAACGAAAACTTTTTTATATCTGGTAAAGGAGGCGTATAACGATACAGATTATTCTTATCAAACCCGTATATAGTTTTATCGATTACGGCTACGTTGGTCCAGTGAGTAAATGGCAACCTGCTTTTAAAGCTACCGTAGTAATCAAAAATGTATAATCCTTTTTCAGGATCGTAGAGATAAACAAAACCACCATCATCAATTATTTTTTGAGGCGTGGGAACAGAATCGAACAGTAGCCTGAAATCGACAGACTCAAATATTTTGTTACCGGTGTCATCAATCTTTTTCAATTTATTTTCCTGTTCATCATAAAGCCAGATATTGTTATCATAAGAAGTAGTCACGGCTTTCACTTTGAAAATATTTTGCTTCCTTAAATTTATATTGGTTAATACATTCAGGTATTTATCCAATAAAACTATTGTAGAATAATCCTGGTAAAACAAGATTGTTTTCCAGGGATTTTGAGCTTCCACATAGCTAAGCTTCCCATATTTTGTTACCTGGTTGAAGACACCTACCGAGTCGCCTTTTTCATTATATTTTTTTAATTGATTATCGGTATTAATTATATACAACTCACCAAGGTTGTCAACTGCAAAAGAATAGATAGGATACTCAATTTGCCTGAGAAAACGAAACAGCGAATCGTCCTGCGCATAGGACAGGCTATATATAATTATAGCAGCAGCCGAAAGATAAAATCTTAAATATTTCTTTATTATATCACTCATACTTTATAATAGTCAAGCTCCATATTATCGCCATCAAAAACTGCAAAGCTGTTGTATTTTATCCAATCACCAAGGTTTATGTACCTGCTGTTATCTTTCAGTTTCACGTCCAAAGGCAAATGCCTGTGTCCAAAAATAAAGTAATCAAAATGTCGTTTCTCCAGCATTTGTTTAGAATAAATAATAAGCCATTCTTTTTCTTCTCCCAGGAAGTGCTCATCGGTTATCCCTGTTGCAGCCCTGCTTTTACGGCTCATGTAGTTTGCCAATCCTATACCTGCGCCGGGATGAAGAATTCCAAATAGCCATTGTGAGAACTTATTCCTGAACACCTTTTTTATGAATTTATACCTATGATCGCCAGGTCCAAGTCCATCGCCGTGGCCGATAAAAAAATTCTTGCCATTAAATTCAAATTCCTTAGGCTCATGAAAAACCTCAACACCTAATTCTTTTTCAAAATATCCACTCATCCACATATCATGATTGCCGACAAAAAATTTTATAACAATCCCGCTATCACTGATTTCCGCAAGCTTACCTAATATTCTAACGAAACCTTTTGGTACTACTTTTTCGTACTCGTACCAGAAGTCGAAGAGATCCCCGAGAATAAAAATGTGAGAAGCATCATCTTTTATTTCATTAAGAAACTTCACAATTTTTTTTTCTCTTACCAGGCTTGCAGCATGGTCCGGTGCGCCGAGATGAAAATCGGAAAGAAAGTATATTTTTTTACCGGGATTAATTTGCATGATTTATAAAAAGCAAGTGGATTCCTTTTTCGTTGAAATACACCGCCTTAAATTTTTTTAATAAAAGCCGAATTAATTCAAAGCCTTATCAATCAAAAATAAGTAAACTTCCTTCGGGCCATGAACACCAACAACCAGCGTCTTTTCGATATCAGCAGTGCGGCTGGGGCCCGCCGCAAATGTTATAAAAGAAGGGATATTCTCACCATATTTTGTTTTCAAAAGTTTGAGCGCATCTTTTGTATCATATACAAGCTGGTGAGTGTAAGCGATGCATAAGTGAACGGGTGCGTATGCACTTACCGTTCGCCCGCTTTGCTCAGCAGAGGTCATAACAATGGCGCCTGTACGAGCAACGAGTAGCTCACAGCCGGTAACCGCAGCATCACAATCTGCCAATGCTATGCCACTATCAAAAACACCTTTACCGTTAAATTTTTTCAACAACTCATCCTCGACGCAATAAAGATTTTTCCACTTTTTTTCAGCTGCAAGTTTCATAAGCTGCAGCTTCATGTCAGTTTCATTTACGCAGAAAGCAAATTTGCCTAATAACTTTGTAAACTCTTCAGCAAAAAGTATTTCGAGATCATCGCTTTGCGGCTGAAAAACGGAATTACTGCCTTCACTTTTGGGAAAAGGTAAAGGCACCGGATTACTCAGTGCCTCTCTAATTTTTTTTAAAATAATTTCTTTCGAAGATGAAATCTTCATCGTTTATCAAGCTTTGGTATCTATTACTATACTTTCCATCGGTGGGTCAATAACTGCCTCCTTAGGATTGTCAATAAAGTCCAGCGCTTTCTTTTCCTCATAAGGGCGTTTGCCAATTAAGGCTTCTACATCACTTTGAAAAAGCACTTCTTTTTTTAATAACTCTTTCGCTAAAATTTCTACTTCATTTTTCCTTTCATTAAGCAATTTCTTTGTTCTTTCAAATGCCTGGTCAATTA
>JBDUEG010000169.1:0-6059 GCA_040002575.1 Ginsengibacter sp. | reverse complement strand
GGGCATAATTTTTATCGTAAATTAGTAATATAGCGTGATAAACAGATTGCTCTTATCATATGATTCAAACACTTCTCCAAAATTTATTTAATAACAGGAACATGAAGAATATTGTTTTATTTTTTTTATTAGCGCTTTTTGTAAATGTAGGTGCCGCTCAACAAATAACTTATTCACTACCGGAATCAGAAGATGTGCGGTCACTGGACTTCGATATAATTGGCAAGGTTAAAAATAACTTCCTGGTTTATAAAAATATCAGGAACAAATACGCCATCAGCGTATATGACAACAGCATGAAATTAAAGGAAAGAGTCGACCTCGATTTTATGCCGGATAAAACCTTAAATGTGGATTTTGTTGCCTACCCCGACTTCGCTTATCTGATTTATCAATACCAAAAAAGAAGTACTCTTTATTGCATGGCTGCTAAAATAGATGGCAATGGAAATATTTTAGGTAAGCCGCTGGAACTTGATACGACTTACATCAGTTTTTTTGCCGATAACAAAATCTATAGCACGATCAACAGTGAAGACAAGTCTAAGATTATGGTATTCAAAGTTCAAAAGAAGAGTGATAAATATAATTTTACAACAGTTCTTTTTAATGATAGCCTTCAGCTGCTACACAAGACAAGAATTGAGACTTCCTTTGAGGATCATAAAGATGTTTTCAGTGATTTTTTTGTAGACAATGGCGGCAATTTTGTGTTCACAAAAGCTACCAGGTCGGGTTCCCGCGATTACCTGGAGTCTGTATCATTAATAACATTAGCCCCCACGTCGGACTCCTTTAGTTCACAAGTATTAAATCTTAATGACCATTATCTTGACGAGATAAAGCTAAAAGTGGACAACGTAAACGACCACTATTTAATCAACTCATTATATTATGCAAAAAAGCGTGGAAATGTTGAAGGCCTTTATACAGCTGTATGGGATAAAAAATCGAATTCGATAGTTACAGAAAATTTTGCAGAGCTAAGTGATACTGTTAAGTCCGTGGCAAAAACCGAGGGAGGGATAAAGTATGCTCTTAATAATTTTTTTATACGCGACGTGATTTTGAAAAAGGACGGGGGATTTCTTTTAGCAGCCGAGGACCACTCTACACAATCCAGGGGAAATCCCTGGAACAGGTATGATTATTTGTATGGTTATCCTTATTCCTATAACTCCTATTATTCGTATTCGTCGCCTTATTATTGGTACCCTGGAAGACGAAATTTTAACAGCGGCTCACAGATGAGATACTATTATGATAATATAATTATTCTTAATCTTGACAATACCGGAAAAATCGTGTGGAGTAATGTGGTTCATAAATCACAATTTGATGATGATACTGAAAACTATCTTTCTTACAATACAATGCTTACAGGGGGCCAGCTGCATTTTCTTTTTAATGAGCTTGAACGGCGCACACAGCTTATCAACGATCAGAGTATATCGGGTGATGGAAAACTTACCAGGTATCCTCCATTCAGGAGCCTTGACAGGGGTTATGAGTTTATGCCTCGCTATGCCAGGCAGGTAAGCTCCTCTCAAGTTATTGTACCGTGTACTTATAGAAATTACATTTCGTTTGCAAAAATTGAATTTTAAAATCTGATGATTTATTAGTTTATAGTTATCACCTACAGCTATACAGTAAGCTTAGTTTTTATAAAAAGTAACAACAGGGGAAATGCCTACTCTTTTTGCCCTTGTCGTTTACCGCTTTAATTTTTTATTTTTGAGTTTCAATTTAACTCGCATTAGTGACAGGCATCTTCAAGGCCAACAATCCATTCAATACTTTCATGCTCTTTGTGTATGGCTTGCTCTTAAAGCTTGGCTGGTTTATTTCGCCTCAAATTCCTGTTATTCAAAATTCTGACGGTTTCCTTTACAACCAAATTATGGCATTCATTAAGCCAAAATTTGATACTGTTCCTGTGATATATTCCTTCATCATGTATATTCTTTTATACACGCAGGCGATTAGCTTTAACAGGTTACTTAATAACAGGCGGCTTATGCAAAAACCAAATTATTTGCCTGGCATGAGCTATTTATTAATAACATCTTTTTTTATTGAATGGAACGTCCTAAGCGCTCCCATGCTCATAAATACTTTGCTGATCTGGGTTTGGGCAAAAATGAGTACCGTATATAATAACCAGCACGTGAAGACGACATTGTTCAATATGGGGCTCGCAATAGGTGTAAGTACTTTCTTCTATTTCCCTTCTCTTGCCTTTGCAATACTTATTATTTTTGGGTTGTTGTTAACCCGCCCTCCGCGAATTGCCGAATGGTTAATCCCACTTCTTGGCATTCTCGTACCCTGGTATTTTTTGTTTGCCTGGCTTTTTATGACTGACAAATTATATAGTTTCCAGGTACCCGGAATTGAAATAGCTTATCCGCTGTTTGCAAAAAACAAAATGGAATATATCGGGCTGGCATTAATAACAATTTCTACAATTATAGGTGCTCTTTATGTTCAACTAAATGCAAGGCGGCAAATAGTTCAGGTTCGTAAAAGCTGGGGCCTCATAATACTTTATTTGGTTGTTGCCTTATTCATCCCGTTTATAAATAGCAGTTATAGTTTTAAATATTGGTTCCTGGCCACAGTTCCTTTATCTGCTTTTATAGCGTGTGCTTTTTTTTATATGCAAAAGAAATGGATTGCCTCTCTATTGCAATGGATAATGGTAGCTTTCGTAATTTATATTACTTACATAAAAAAATAATGCCCGTCTAAATTATCTTTACAAAAAATAAAACTTTGGATATGAAATTTGGCGTAGTTGTTTTTCCCGGATCAAATTGCGACAGGGATGTTATAAATGCACTTGAAAATGATTTGAATCTTGAGGTAATTCCTTTATGGCATAAAGATAAAGACTTATCAATGTTTAAGGTAGATGATTGCATTGTATTACCAGGAGGTTTTAGTTATGGAGATTACCTCAGGTGTGGGGCCATTGCAAGGTTTAGCCCCATGATGCAAAGCGTTATAGAATTTGCTGAAAGTGGTGGCAAGGTATTCGGTATATGTAATGGTTTCCAGATACTCTGCGAAAGTGGCTTATTGCCTGGAGTACTTCTAAGAAACGCCCATATGCAATTTGTTTGTAAGAATATCCACATAACTTCTGAAGGCGCTGGCACCAGGGATGTTTTTAAAATACCGGTAGCACATGGTGAGGGAATGTATTTCGCGAAGGCAGATATCCTTGATGATATGGATTTCAATAAACAGGTTTTATTTCGATATTGCAATGAAGAGGGCCTCGTTCATGCAGATCATTCTCCCAATGGCTCCATTAATAACATAGCGGGTATCTGCAATAAGAATCGCAATGTAATCGGGATGATGCCACACCCTGAAAGAGCCTGCAGTAAGGCCCTCGGAAATACGGACGGAATAAAAATATTCTCTACTTTGTTTTCTATAAACTAAAGTTAAATCGCCAGGAATCAATTGCTGACTGCCTCCAAAAGAAGCATAGTTCACTAACTTTATAATAAAGATTATTAGGAAAATAATTCTACACCAATCCCTGTTATAATCCTGATTTTTTTCGAGGCTTTTAGTTAACATTGTTAAGTGAAATTGAAAATAAATATTTCGGAAAGCATTGAATAAATTCTGTATAATCAAGGGGAATGCCTTACCTTAATGAGGGCTCCTTTTGAAATACCTCTGTAAAATTAAAATTGATACACTAATTTTAGTAGGATGACAGTTTGTTATCCTACTTTTTTTTGCACTTGTTGCATAGGAGAGCATTTCCATCAAAATATTGTTATACCCTAAAAACTAAACCAATAAAGTAATATGTTAAGCCGGGTTGCAGATACTATTTATTGGCTGGGCAGGTACATGGAAAGAACCAATGGCATGCTCCAGGTTATTCTAACGCAGTATATTTCCTCCCAGGACGATTCCAGCAACTTTGTCTGGAGCCCACTTCTAAAAATTTATGGAGAGCTTTCTGAAGATGAAATTGGATTAATAGAAACCAATTCACCTAAAGCGCTTGAGTACATGATTTTCAGCCAGGAGAACAGTACCTCAGCTTATAATAACGTTATGTTTTCCCGGGAAAATGCAAGGGGCATCCAGGATCATATTTCAAAAGAAGTGTGGCAATGTCTTAATGATTATTATCATTTCATTCGCAACGATGATTTGAGAAAAGAGGTGAGCATGGCGGATCCAATTTCAACAATTGATTTATTAATAAAAAATGGATTGCTGTTTACCGGAACTGTTGATAATACCATGACACGCGGAGAAGGCTTCACATATATTAACATTGGTAAATTTTTAGAACGTGCCATTCACTCTTCAGACATTACAAGAATTCAATTGAATGGCAATCAAAGTATTCAGAATGATAATTATGGCGCAATTAACCTGAGGTATTTATTATATGCCCTTTTTGGTTTTGAAATATATCTTAAAACTTACAAAGGCAATTTTACAAAGAAAAATGTGTTAGATCTCATTTTCTACAATCCCGAATTTCCACATTCCATTTTATACAGCATGGAACGCCTGTATAAATATTTTGGAAGATTAAACGCCGAGAGCCTTCCTGAAAATTATGAGCGGTTAGAATTTTTAATCGGCAGAACAATGAATAATATCAAGTATAGCAATGTAGATGAAAATGACGTTCAGGCGCTGGATGCTTTTCTTTTGCAAACACGGCAAGATCTGTTTGAAATCTCAGCCGCTTTCAGTAAATATTATTTTGGCAACACCTAAATTTATAAAATGGCGACTTATAAAATAAAACATATTACACGTTACTCATACTCCTATCCCGTTATTGATTGTACCAACCAGATTATGCTTTATCCTATTATTGATAGTATGCTGGAAGTAAGAAACCATGAAATTAAAATTACCAATGATCCTGATGTGGAAACATTTGTAGATTATTTCGGGAATCATGTAGGAGTGTTTTCAGTTGTGAAGCCGCACACAAGCCTTTTGATTGAATCCGTTGCTGATGTTATCACAAAACCTGTTAGTTTTCCGGCGGATGATCTTAGCTCTCCGGAACAATGGGAAATTTTAAGAAGTCTTAGATTTCATACTACTTATATCGATTTTTTAAAACCGGAAATGTTTCCTTCATTTCCTGAGGTTAGAAATATTTTAAGTGGAATAATAAATGAAGAACTCACTCCACTAAAAAATGGGATACTTCTTTCAGAATATGTTTATAATAATTTTAATTATCAAAAAGGTATAACAAATGTTGAAACAAAATTGGAAGATGTATGGAAAATGAAAGCAGGTGTTTGCCAGGATTTTGCTCATATATTACTGATTTTTTTACGCATGTTTGATATTCCCTCCAGGTATGTGAGCGGTTATATTTGCCCAAAAGATAAAGAGATGCGTGGGGAAGGCGCAACGCATGCGTGGGTTGAGGCTTATATTCCTAATTACGGATGGCTTGGCCTTGATCCAACTAACAATTGTACGGTTAACGACCAGCATGTAAGACTGGCAACGGGAAGGAATTTTGCGGACTGTACTCCGGTAAAAGGCACTTACAAAGGTTCAGGCGAACATACGCTTGAAGTGTCGGTTGAAATAAAAAATGGTAATGCTAATAAGACGTCTGAAAAGCAAGGCCTGCCAAAGTTTAGTTACCATGCTAAAAATCCAGGTGAGCCAATTAATTCTTATCGCTATTTTCTTGAAGTGCAACAAAAACAGCAACAGCAACAGCAATAACCAGCTACTTTATAAAAGTTAATACACAAGTTTATTAGATATGATTTCGCCATCAGGCTTTATAATTTCCAGTGAATAAATTCCTTTTGCAATTTTTTGAATTGAAATTTTTTCGCTACCATTTCCACCCTCATACTGTATTACTTTTGTAAGAATCGTTTCACCATTTGCATTTATCAGCCTAACTCCATATAAGCCCTTTGGCTGATGTACTAACTGCAAATTGATAATACCGTCTTTTACAGGGTTGGGATATACGGCTATCGATTGCACCGGCAATGGAACAAAAACTTTTACCACCGCAC
>JBDUEG010000168.1:0-6070 GCA_040002575.1 Ginsengibacter sp. | reverse complement strand
CAGCCGGATGACCTTAACATATATGTGAACACACACGACCCGGCCAATGCAACTAAATACTATCGCTGGGAATATGTGGAAACGATACAATACGATGCGCAAAATCAATCTGAAATAGGTGTCAATAATGGCCTGATGTATTTCCGCGATGCATCGAACCAGATATACCATTGCTGGCATATCAATAATTCTACTGATATTTTTATTGGCTCTACTACAGCGCTCACGGAAGATGTTGTTAACGAGTTTCCAATCATTAAGATCCCGCAAAACTCAGAGAAAGTGGGAATACGGTATGGCATACTCGTGAAACAATATGCCATCACCCAGCAGGCCTATTTATACTTTCAAATACTTAAAAAGAATACCGAGCAGCAGGGCTCGATTTTCGATGTACAGCCTTCTCAATTAAGGGGCAATATCCATTCTGTGAATGATCCTAATGAAACGGTCATAGGTTTCGTTACCGCCAGCAACGTGTCACAGCAAAGGCTTTTTATCAGGAACGATGAGCTTACTAACTGGATGCGTTCTAATCCCCAGGGTATATGCGATGCAGTTACCCTGCAAACAAATCCCACCAATTATTTAATCTATACCTATCCCGACCCCGCCTTCGTGCCATGGTATTTTACCTGCATGGGAGGATGCCTGATTGTTACAAAGAAGGAATGTGTAGACTGCAGAGAGCAAGGTGGTACAAACATCAAACCATCATATTGGTAAACTTAACGTTAGTAAAAAGAAAATTCAAAAAATTGAAAAGAGTTATCGGTTACAGACACTTATTTTATACCATCCCTTTTTTGTTTTTTGCCAACAATCTTTTTTCTCAAGACGTGACATCGGTTATTCATAGCCAGTTTGATACTTATCGTATAAACAATTACCAGGAAAAAGTTTTTCTTCACACAGATAAATCAGTATACGTAACCGGTGAAATATTATGGTTCAAATGCTATGTAACAGATGCGTCGAATAACAGGCTTTCCCCGCTTAGTAAAATTTGCTACGTTGAAGTCATCAGTGGTGATAAGAAACAATTACTGCAGGCTAAAATTGCCATCGACTCCGGAACCGGGAACGGCTCTTTAATTATACCTTCTTCCATCCGCACAGGCAATTATTTGATAAGGGCATACACAAAATGGATGAGAAATTTTGACGCTGATTTCTATTTTGAACAACCGGTCAGTATCATCAATCCTGATAAAAAGCCGGATGTAATAAAGAAGGATGATACGGATGGCTACACGATTAAGTTCTTTCCTGAAGGAGGCAATCTTGTTTACGGATTAAATAGTATTGTTGCTTTTAAAGTTACTGATACATATGGAAAAGGCTTGCCTGCGAAGGGTAGCATCTTAAATGAAAGAAATGATACAATTGCAAATTTTGCAACAGAGAAATTTGGCATGGGCAGTTTTTCGTTCACTGCACAAAAAGGAAACACTTATCATGCTGTAGTCAATACAAGCAATAGTGTGCATACAGATAGCTTACCCAAAATTTATGACAACGGATGGGCATTACAATTAAAAGACGAAGGAAGTGCATTGAAATTAACTGTCACAACAAACATTGAAACGGAAAACAGTATTTACCTCTTTGCACAAACAAAAGATTCGATAAGAATTGCGAAAGTGCAGTATTTAAAAAACGGACTTGCCGATTTTGTTATTAATAAATCTGACCTCGGTGATGGCATTTCGCAGCTAACAATATTTAATGAAAAGAAGCAGCCGTTATGTGAAAGACTTTATTTCAAGAGGCCTGGTCAATTGCTGCAAATGAAAATTAACAGCAATGCTAATGACTTTCAGAAAAGAAAAAAAGTAGACCTCAGCGTTTCAACCAGCTCTCTTGATGGGTCGCCGGTAAACGCAAAAATGTCCGTGTCGGCTTATCTCCTTGATTCGCTGCAGCCGGTACAGGAAATGAATATTTTAAATTACCTATGGCTGTCTTCGGATATAAAGGGCGTGATAGAATCACCTCAATATTATTTCGAAAATACCGGCGCTGAAGTTGATAAAGCAACCAATAACCTGATGCTTACGCAGGGATGGAGAAGATTTAATTGGGAGGACGTTTTGAATAATGCGAAACCATCATTTGCCTTTTTGCCGGAGCCTGAAGGGCCTGTTATCACTGGCAAAGTAGTAGCCTTGGGTAGTGACTTGCCCGACTCAATGGTTCCTGTTTATTTATCGGTTCCCGGGAGTGATTTTAAATTTTCTCTAGCCGCTGCTCAATCAGGATCTCTGAAATTTGACGTGGGAAAATTCTATGGTAATCACGAGATAATTGCGCAACCTGGTTTAGCTGATAGCAGTTACCGTATACTTATTGACAATCCATTTTCTGACAAATTTCCAGAGCATACAATATCACCGGTTGATCTAAAGTCTAATCTTAAAAATGAAATCTTAAAAAGAACCATCGGCGCCCAGGCTGATAATACTTACCAGGGGGCTAAAAAAGATAACTATACTTTGCCGGAAACATTTGACACAACTGCGCTTTTTGGCTTTCCATCGAAAACTTACTATCTCGATGATTACACCCGCTTCCATTCAATGGAAGAAGTTATGAGAGAATATGTGAAGGAAGTTCATGTAAGAAACAGGCAAAACATTTATCACTATGAAGTATATAATGAGCTCGAAAAGTTGTATTTCGGTGGAGAACCTCTTGTTCTGATAGATGGCGTACCTGTTTTCAACCTCAGTAAGATAATTGAGATCGATCCGTTAAAAATTAAAAAGATTGATGTAACTGCTACGAGATTTTTTCTTGGTGCAAGAGAGTATGATGGTGTCGTAAGCTATTCAACTTATAATGGCGACCTTGAAGGGTATGAGTTACCACCTGCTTCTTTAGTAATGGAATATGACGGGCTGCAAATTGAAAGAGAGTTCTATTCTCCTCAATATGAAACGACAGAGCAATATGCTTCAAGATTACCTGATCTAAGAAATGTTTTGTACTGGTCGCCCAATCTTAAAACAACCAATGGCAAACAGGACTTTTCGTTTTACACGTCTGATTTGCCTGGGAGATATTTGGTAGTGGTTCAGGGTATTTCTGATGAAGGACTTGTTGGGGTAGGGACGTTTTCCCTGACAATTAATAAATAATCTAACCGTGACGGTGTTACTTCATAAGCACCTAATTAATGTCTCAATTAGTGTTTGGATCTTCTAAGTTTATTTAGGTTCGGTGAGCGTTACAGGTTGCAATCTGTACGAAGCGACAACACGATCATTTTGCGATGCGGGAATCCATTTGGGCCCTTTCTTTATTGCATCGACGGCAATTTTTGCCAATTGAGAAGCTTTCATTGTAGTCGCTTCCACATTACTTACACTTCCGTCTTTACCTACTATGAATTTTACCAGGCATGTACCAAAATCTTTTTGTGTTAATGAATCCTGTGCTAACTGTATTTTACTTACTATATATTTTATCCATGCCTCATGGCCGCCGGGAAAATTTGCTTCGTTTTCAACTTCTGTAAAAAGTTTATCAGGAACTGTATCTTTTTGAATTGTTTTAGTAATGATTGTGCCCTCTTTGAAAGTAATAAGCTTTGATTTTGAATCAATAGCCGCACCTTGATTAAACGTCACTACTCCGGATTTTTCTATATCTTTTTTTATTATTTCAACAACTCCATTTTTTCCTTTTTCACCATATTTGTCTTTTGCTTCTTTTCCTTTCAAAACATTTATACTTTGTATTTCATCAGGGTCTATTGCTCTTGCTTCCTTATATGTAATCACCTTGCCATCTAATAGATAAAGTCCATTTGGAGGAACTCTCAATTGTGGTGGCGGAGGTGGCGGAGGCGGGGGCAATAATATTTTTCTCGCATATAATTCGGCTTTTGTTATGCTTTCTTTTCTTCCATCTTTGTAAGTGAGAAAAACGCTATCTTCTTTTTCCGAAATAATTAAGCTTCTAATTGTCTTGTCAGTATAATATTCAGAAGGGATGGTATCAATTCTTTTAATTCTATTTAATGTTGATCCTATATTTTGCTCCGCATATTTCTCTATTCCATTCAAAACATTTTGCGCAATTATTTTTTGATTTTCAGGATTGATTAAATATTCAAAATCGCTTTGTGAACTAAGAAAGCCTGTTTCAAGTAACACGGAGGGGCACATATTAGCTTTTAAAATCCATATCCCTTGTTCCCGCTGCTGCAGATCTCCTGCTACTTTAAGCTGGTAATTATCCTTGAATGACTTAATTAAAGCCGAGCCCAATAACTTACTTTCTTTCAAATAAGAATTATCATTTTTAGGTATAAATATTACTACTCCATTATGATTATTTTTTTTCTCTTCTGCATCAACATGAATTGAAATAAACAGGTCGGCTTTTTTTTCTTCTGCGACTATTACCCTGTCTTTAACAGATTTGGCTTCATCGTTTTCCCGTGATAAAATGATATCTATATTTTCATTTTTATTAAGGCGTTTTATTTCTTTGGCAATGGCAAGGTTCAAATCTTTTTCTTTCACATTATTTTCAACAGCGCCATTGTCATCTCCGCCGTGGCCGGCATCGATAATCACCGTAATCTTTTTTCCATCGTATTTATTGAAATTATAAATGGTCTTCATTTTCAAGGTGAATGCCAGGAAGACAATTGCAGCCAAAGGCAAAACCAATAAGCGGCTGAAATAACTTGCTTTCGGATTTTTATTTTTTGTAAACATGATCAACCTTCTTTTTAATGGTGAATGAAAAAAATTATTTGTAACTGAAAATTGTTTTCCGGGATAAACTGTCTGCAATATCATTTCTGCAAAAGAGCTGATGTCATCATCTTCCAGCGCTTCTTTATCAGCAATAAATTCATGGATCATGCTTAGCTCTTTCTGAATAAGCCAGAAAAAAGGATTGATCCAAAAAAAGATAAGCACTACATTCATAAAGATCTTATCGTAGGAATGTTTCTCTTTTACATGTGCAATCTCATGGTTAAATATCTGCTGGCCCTGTCTTGAATAAATATCAATAGCATTGTTCCAAAAAATTGAATTGAAAAAAGAAAAAGGAGTTCCTTTGGCGTCAGTTGCAATGAAATTGATTCCTTCAAGGCTTGTTTCAGGATATTTTTTTCTTAGCCTTGTTATTTTATAGAGCGCAATAAAAAATACCGACAGGAATATTATTGTGATCAAAAAATAGACTCCTGTAACAATATTTTCTGAAGTAAATGGAAACGCTCCGTGCTTGCTATACTCAATTATTATCTCGTCGCCACTACTAATTGTTTGCAGTATTTTTATAACATTTCCTTTTTCAGAATTTGCGTTATGAAAAATATTAATTTTCATAAGGGGCACCGATAATGCAATAATCATGGAAGCCAGCAGGTAGAAGCGGTTCCAGCGATGAAAGATTTTATTTTGTAGCGCTATATAATAATATCCGCATAAAATACCGGAGCATATTATTACTTTCAAAAGATACCAGGCAAACGCAATCATCGTGTTTTATTTTTCTTTTTTTAATTGCTTTAAAAGCAGTTCCAGGTCTTTGATACTTAAATTGTTTTCTTTTACCATTGATGAGATTGCATTCGTAAAGGAGCCTTCGAAATATTTTGTGACAAGCGACGTCATGCTTCCTTTTGAATACACTTCTTTATTTACCATTGAATAATATTGATGGCTTCTTCCATAAACATTAATTCCAACAAATTTTTTTTCAACAAGGATTTTTATAATCGTAGCTACCGTATTCTGATGTGGCTTAGGAGCAGGAAGTTCATCGATAATTTCCCGCAAGAAGGCTTTATCGAGTTTCCAAATCACATGCATTATTTGTTCTTCGGCTTTTGTTAATGTCTTCATTTCATATTTTGATTCACTCTTACAACAAATCTAAACTAATTATTTAGTTTAACAACTATCTTTTTAGTTTTAAATAAAAAACAATGTAAAATGGAAGAGAGTTCTGTTGTCCTCAATATGAAGCAGACAAATAATAAATAGTTGTTGCTAAAGCCGGTTATTATTTTACCATGCTCTTAATCTCCTGCAACTTTAGC
>JBDUEG010000167.1:0-6222 GCA_040002575.1 Ginsengibacter sp. | reverse complement strand
ATTTTAGCGCACATGCGGCCAACGGTTTGATTAGTACCATCAACAACGTACCAGTCACGTTGCACGGTAGCCTCGTTCGCATGTTTAGTGGTGAAATGTAATTTGCTCATTTATTATTTTTAAGATTCATCGATATAATGAACCGGTTACTACTTGCCGCTATCCCGGCTTTTTAAGGAGCGCAAAGGTAGGGGGAAACGAAACAATAAAAAGCCACGAATCGGATTATTTTTTATAGTGCCCTTGTAAGTCGTTGATAATCTATAAAAATTTTGCCTCAAATTTTATGACCGTTGAGTTCTCAATCTTGAAATTTTAGAAAAGTATCTCTACAATCGTTTTGTTGAGCGCAGCAGATAGACTCTGTTATAATAAGATGTATATATTTGTGGAAATTTTTTTGAAATGAATGAATCGCAAGCTGTCACTAAATATTGGATTTACTTTTTTATATCTGCAATCGCTTTGATCTTCATGCTTGTATTTGCAAGAGAATACTTTTGGGTTGTATTACCATTCTTGTTTACCACTTTTGGTAAAGCAATGAGGATTGTATAAGCTGCCTCGCAAACTCCTTTTATTTTAAAATGCCGGTTAGCCTATTTTGAAGATCTGCTCCGCGTAATTCGGTCGCAATTATTTTTCCCTGTGGATCCAATAGCAGATTATAAGGTATTCCCTCCACATTATATAAGGCTGCAGGGGCACTATTCCAAAATTTAAGATCACTAACTTGTTTCCAGGCGAGTCTATCATCTCTAATCGCTTTGAGCCATGAGCTTTTTTCTTTATCCAGGGATACACCCAGAACGGTAAAATTTCTATTTCTAAATCTATTATATGCTAAAACAACATTGGGATTTTCTTCCCTGCATGGCCCACACCAGCTCGCCCAAAAATCTACAAGAACATACTTACCCCGCAGAGAACTTAAAGTAAATGATTTCCCTGAGGTGTCGGGTAATGTAAAGTCCGGTGCTAACTGACCAATTGCCGGCTGCCCGTTTTGCGTGTGTGCAGCTTCGGGCTGGTTTTGAGCAGTTGCCATTTGTTCAAATTGCTTCGTAACATCTGCAATGGCAGTACTTTTAGGAAACTTCTTTTGTAAAGAAGCCAGCAATTGCTTTACTGTATCCATTCCAAGCTCCTGTGCATAGCTTAATACAAAGAGAGCTACAACCGGGCTTTTTGATGAATCAACATAATTGCGGAGATAACTTTTATACCAGGTATTTGTTTCATCAAAATGATGCTGAGCAATTGAAGTAAGGCTGTCATTGTTTTCCTGCTGCACATCTTTAAGGTTACGGTCTTCTCCTATTAGCAGCGTGTGTACAGAATCGAGCGTAATAATAAAGTTTGATAAGGATGCATTGGCTGGCGTATTAAATTTCGTTGACAGCAATGTAGAATCATTTGCATCTGCTGAAAAGTCAATACTCTCTTCATCATTTATAAAGATATACCCGGCATTTTTTTCAAATCTTATTCTATACAACCCTTCTTCCGGAGCTAATGCATCCAAACCGAACTTACCATTTTTCATTTCTGCGGTATCAATAACCTGTGGTGGTTGCTGATTGAATGTTATTTGCTCAAGAAAAACTTTTTGATCAACCGCGTTTTTCAAATTACCATTCACCAAAAAACTGCCTTTCTTTTCCGTGCTGCTACAAGAAAATAAAAGGGCTACAACCATTATAAGAATTATATTTTTCATCGGATTGATTTATTGATTTAATTTTTGAGAAAGAATTTTATTCACTACCTGCATGTCTGCTTTTCCTTTACTTAATTTTTTTACCTCCCCGGCAAATAATCCTATGAGATTTTTTTTGCCCTTTTTATATTCTGCAATTTTATCGGGCATGTTGGAAAGGACTTCATCTATCCAGGTGTTGAGAGCGTCATCATTTTTTTCTTGTAAAACATTTAATTCCTTTGCAATTTGAAAAGGATCTGCACCGGGAGATTGTATTAATAAAGGAAATATTTTGGAAGCCGCTACACCGAAACTTACATGTCCTTCATCAACCAGGTCTATAAGTTTTGAAAGACTTTGAAAATCGCAATGAAAGCTTTTAATATCTAAATCATTTTCATTAAGGTAAGACTTTATAGGCCCCAGTAGCCAGTTTGACGCTGCTTTGAAATTCTTTGTATAGCTGACTAAATTTTGAAAGAAAAGAGCAGTCTCTCTTTCATCGCAAATGATTTTTGCATCTGAAACGGGCAAAGAATATTGTTCTATAAATTTTCTTTCAAGAGCCGCTGGCAATTCCGGTAAAGATTGTTTTATAGAAACTATTTTTTCTTCTGTAATGTGAAATGGAGCAAGGTCCGGTTCAGGAAAATAACGATAGTCATTTGCTTCTTCCTTACTTCTTAGAGAAAAAGTGGAGTTATTAGTTGCATCAAAACTCCTGGTCTCCTGCATAATTTGCTTACCGGCTTCGCTCAATTCAATTAAACGGCTAATCTCAAATTCAATAGCCTTCTTTACATTTTTTATTGAATTAAGATTTTTTACTTCCACTTTTGTACCGAGTGTTTTTTCACCTTTCAATCTTATGGAGACATTCGCATCACAACGCATGCTACCCTCTTCCATATTTCCATCGCAAATTCCCAAATACTTAACTGTTTTTCTTATTTCTGTGACGTATGCATAAGCTTCATCCGCAGTATGCATGTCCGGTTCAGAAACTATTTCCAATAAGGGAACACCGGCCCGGTTTAGATCAATGCATGTGTATTTTTCGTTTGCATCATGAATGCTTTTACCGGCATCTTCTTCAAGATGAATTCTATTTAATAAAATATTTCTTTCAGCGCCTGCTGTGTTTATTGACACAAAACCGTTTTGACAAATAGGTGTTGTGTGCTGCGAAACCTGGTATCCTTTTGGAAGATCGGGGTAGAAGTAATTCTTTCTCGCGAAATAATTATCCCTGACAATATCGCAATTAAAAGCAAGGCCAAGGCTGATTGCATAATCAATGGCCTTTCTATTCATAACCGGTAAAGTTCCGGGATGGGCGAGAGAGATAGCACTTACATTCGTATTTGGCGGACTGCCAAACGCCGCACTATCTCCGCAAAATAATTTACTCTTAGTAAGCAATTGGGCATGCACCTCAAGTCCTATCACCGCCTCATACTTGTTATCTACCGCCATGTCGCGAAGGTATGAAAAGACGCTTCGATTTGTGTTCATGAAAACTTAAACATAACAAAAACTGCCTGTAAAGGCAGCCTAGCTTTACCTCGACCCTTTACAAAGGAGAGAGTATAAAACTTCGCAAGAGTTTTTATTACTGGCAGGAATCTTTATTGTAACCAAATGTCTTTTTGTGTCAATTACAAATCAGCGCTGTTAACAGCTTTTGAAATTTTTATTTCGAAATTCATTTCGCTATTGTTTCTTTTTGCTTTAAGATTAAAACTGTCTTTGTCTTCTGCACCCATTAATTGGGACCTTACCTCTTCCACATTGCTAATTTTTTCGCCATTCATTTCTGTTATTATATCGTCCTTCTTTAATCCTGCTTTATCTGCTGCGGATCCTTCCTCCACACTTATAATTTTTGCACCTGCATCTTCAGGCAGGTCTTCCACCTTTACTCCCAGTTTTATATTGCTATTACTCCAATGCTTAAAATATGTATTAGGCAAGTTTGGCATCCTGGGCATTACAGGCATCTTAAAATTGGACCCATTTCCTTTTTTAAAACCATTGTCATCATTGAATATAAAAGTTCTGTTACTTTCCTTTTTCTCGCCCAACTTTACTTTTACATCGCTCTTCCTATCATTTCTTTTGTAATAGACCTTTACTTCCTTATCAGGCTTATAAGACCGAACCACTTTAAGCAAATCATCGGGATTGCTGATGTCTTTATCATCGATTTTTGTGATGACATCGCCTTTTTGCAAACCGGCTTTTTCAGCCCCACTACCTTTCATTACTTCCGTGACTTTAACGCCATCGGGTGTTTTGTCGGTAACTACTCCCATGAAAGTTCTGGGCCCGGAATTTTCCAAATCATCATTGAAAAATTCAAAGTCCTCATTAGGTCCACGTGGAGTGAAAATCATATTGTCCCCTCCGCCCAAACCAAACTTTCTATTAACATCTCTTTCAATAATAGTTACGTCATCATCTTTGTAGTCGGATAGAGGCTTACCATTTACGGTTACTTTTTCACCGTCAATTTCTATTTTCATTTTTGTATCCACATCCTTATCGCTGCGGATAATGATTTCGCGGGACTCTTTCTTTGGGCTTTTTTCTTTCTGGGCAAAAACTATAGCCGAACCAAAGGCTATGCAGATGGTTAAAACCCCGGGTAAAATTATTTTTTTCATTGTTATAAATTTTATGTACGAAATTTTTAGTAGATCAAATGTAATAACATTTTCTCAATTACGAAATCTTTCGCAAATCAAAAATTCAGTTTAACAAATGTTTTATGAAATTGGTTATTGACCTCATCCCAACCCTTCTCCAGGGAGAAGGAACTAAACCTATCGAAGTTTCAAAGCATAGATTTAATTTTTTCAATTACTTCACCAAGTTTGCTTGAATCTTGTCCGCCTGCGGTAGCCAATGTCTTTTGCCCGCCCCCGCCACCTTTGATAAGTGGTGCAATATTTTCCTTGATAATTTTTGAAGCATCAAGACCTTTGGATTTTACAAATGTTTCATCAATGCCTAATGCCACGAATGGCTTATTGTCAATAAGAGAAGTTAGTATAACAATACCCGAACCTTTCAATTTATTCAGTAACTCAAAGCACAGTTTTTTTAACGTGTCTGCATTTTTAACTTCTAATTGTTTACCGATGAAATTTACATGGCCTACTGTTTCCGTTTGCTTTAATAAATTTTCGACGAGCGATGCGAGTTGGCTTGCTTCAGCTTTATCTAATTGCTTTTTCAATTCACCATTTTCAGAAAGAAGATTGTCAATTGTTTTATTAAGGTCTTTGGGGTTTTTAAGGCTATCACGAATTACACGAATTATATCGAATTCATTTTGAATATACTCTTCTGCAGCTTTGCCGCTTAAAGCTTCAATTCGCCTCAAACCTGCGCCAACGGCTGTTTCACTGGTAATTTTAAAAAATCCTAATTCACCTGTATTGCCAACATGTGTGCCTCCGCAAAGTTCGATGGAATAAGCAGGATCAATTGTTACGACACGAACTGTATCGCCGTATTTCTCACCAAATAAAGCCATTGCGCCGGTGGCAAGTGCTTCTTCCTTTTGCGTTTCTTTAATAACAACAGGAATATTTTCACGGATCTTTTCATTTACCAATGATTCGATTTTTTTGATGTCTTCATCAGTAATTTTTGCAAAATGAGAGAAGTCAAAACGTAAGTATTCATTGCTTACCAGGCTTCCCTTTTGTGAAACATGATTGCCTAATACTTTTCGCAGAGCGGCATGCATTAAGTGTGTTGCACTATGGTGAACTGCAATTCTTTTTCTTCTATCAATATCAATTTTAGCAACAACATTTCCATCAATGTTTGCGGGAAGCTTTTCCGTAAAATGAATGATGAGGTCATTTTCTTTCTTAGTATTTACAACCGGAATTTTTTCTCCATCAAAAATCAATACGCCTGTATCGCCCACCTGTCCGCCACTTTCAGCATAGAAAGGTGTTTTTTCTAAAACGATTTGATAGGATTCTTTGCCTTGTGATTTTGTTTTGCGGTATTTTAAAATTTTACTTTCAATTTCGGAAGAATTATAACCGACAAATTTTGGTGAATTATTTTCATTTATGTTAATCCAATCTTCGGTGTCAATGATGCTTGCGGCACGTGAGCGGTTTTTTTGTTTTTGCATTTCTTTTTCAAAACCTTCTTCATCAACTTTTAAATTATGTTCCTTGCCAATTAAAATAATAAGATCAATCGGAAAGCCATACGTATCATATAATTCAAATGCGTCTTTTCCTTCAATAAAACTTTCAGGATTATCAGGTAATAATTTAATAATAGCATTTAGCCTTTTTAATCCATTGTCTAAAGTTTTTAAAAAAGAATCTTCTTCTTCTCTTATAATTTTTATAATAAAATCTTTTTGTGAATAGACTTCAGGGAAAACATCTTTAAACTGGTTTGAAACAACAGGAACTAGTTTATAAAGCAGAGGTTCTTTATAATTTAAATTTGAAAAATAATAACGAGCAGCACGCCTTAAAATT
>JBDUEG010000166.1:0-6254 GCA_040002575.1 Ginsengibacter sp. | reverse complement strand
TGGAGTTTGAAGAGATCATAGAAATGGCTGACGGAAAGCATCATTTTCTTATTACCAAGTTTCCACTGCTTGATGCCCAAAATAAAATTTATGGATTGAGTGGAATCGGTACTGATATCACGGAGCGGGTGAGATATGAAGAGCAATTAATTCAGGCTAAAAAAATTGCCGAAGATGCAAAAAAATTGCAGGAACAATTCCTTGCGAATATGAGCCACGAGATAAGAACGCCTATGAATGGCATACAAGGAATGACTGATCTCCTGTTAGAAACAAATCTTAACGAAGAACAGGTTGATTTCACAAAAACTATCAAACGGTCTTCTGACAATTTATTAGTTATCATAAATGATATTCTTGATTTTTCTAAAATACAGGCAGGTAAATTAACAATAGAAAAAATTGATTTTAAGCTTACTGAAGTTGTAGAAAATATTAATGCCATTTTCAGGCATCGCCTACAGGAAAAAAAGCTGGACTTTAGTTTTGCTATAGATAAAAATGTTCCCGCAATATTGAAGGGCGACCCATATAGGCTCAACCAGATTCTTGTAAACATATTAGGAAACGCTATAAAATTCACGCATGAAGGAGGTGTAACCATTAAAGTATCCGTAGAAAAACAAACACCGGAAAGAGTATTCCTGAATTTTACTATAAGCGATACAGGCATTGGCATTGAAGGAGATAAGATCAATAAAATATTCGAAAGCTTTACACAGGCCAGCGTGGAAACATCACGTAAATACGGAGGCACAGGGCTTGGCCTTGCAATTACAAAACAATTACTGGAGCTACAGGAAGGATCTGTATCTGTGGAAAGCAAAATTAATATTGGAACTACTTTCAAATTTTCAATTCCATATAGCTACAGTAATATCAATAACCCTGCGGCCTTTAAAAGTGACGAATTAAAAAATTACAGTGCACTCTTAAAAGGTAAAAAGTTCCTTGTAGCTGAAGACAATGAAGTAAACCAAAAAGTAATACGCCATGTATTGCAAAAAGCTGGTGGCATAGTAGATATGGCAAATAATGGACTGGAAGCGGTTTCATATCTTACTAAGAATGCAGGCTATGATCTTATTATAATGGATCTGCAAATGCCTGAGATGGATGGATATGCTGCGACAAAGCACATAAGGAATGAGATGAAGATTTCTATCCCGATTGTAGCAATGACTGCCTCCGCTTTAAAAGGCGAAAAAGCAAAATGTCTTGGGATTGGAATGAACGATTATCTCTCGAAACCTTTTGACGTTTCTTTTTTATATAAACGAATCAGCGAATTATTAAACGAAGTACCCACCAAACCACTAATTATGGAAACCAAAACTACAACAAACGAAAACCTGTTTGATTTAAGTCTGCTACAGGAAATGGATGACAATGAATATATAGCTGAAATACTAGCTACTTATCTGGCTAACAGTCCCGGCGAATTGAAGGACCTGCAAAAAGTTTGCTCTGATCTTCAATTTGAGGCGATCTATAAAGCGGCCCACAAATTAAAAGGTAGTGCCGGCCTTTTATATGCGCATGGACTACTGAGAATTCTTTCTAAGATAGAGGAGTTCGCGAAAGCAGAAATTAAAGAAGGGCTTCCTGTGCTTGCACAACAGGCACTTGATGAATTCTCTAAAATTGAAGCTCCGCTCAAAGAAACCTTAAAAAATATAAAGAAAGAATTGCAGGTAGCTTTATAGCGTGATAGGGACTTGTCTAAATTACTGGCAAAAACTTCATTCTAAAAATGCACTAAAAATTTCAAACTCAGCTCATCGGCTGAGTTTGAAATAAAAGTTTTTTATATAAAATATCTCAACAGTAATCCATCATAATTACTGCCTTCAAATCTTCTGTACTACATTTCACTGCTATCGCTTTCAATCGCCTTCAGCTATCCATTCATAGCAAATACAAATTTGATTTGATGAGCAAATCGCAACTGTTTAAGTTGCACATTTACTTTTGATAGTTCTAATTGGAAGTTATTTTTGCCGGACTAAAATTTGTTCTATCTTTTCTTACTAAAAATGAATTATGGCATACAATGCAGATCCCGGCAGATATGATAACATGGAATACCGCAGGTGTGGTAATAGCGGAGTGAAACTACCAGCGATATCTCTTGGCCTTTGGCACAACTTCGGAGAAGTAGATGATGTAGAAAATTGCAGGCAGATTTTACATACTGCTTTTGATAATGGTATTACTCATTTTGACCTCGCCAATAATTACGGCCCTCCTCCGGGCGCAGCGGAATTACTTTTTGGAGAAATATTTAAACAGGATTTCCAGGCATATCGTGATGAATTGATAATCTCATCAAAGGCTGGTTGGAAAATGTGGGAAGGCCCTTACGGGGATTGGGGTTCTAAGAAATATCTTGTAGCAAGCCTTGATCAAAGTCTAAAAAGAATGGGACTTGATTATGTTGACATCTTTTATCACCATCGCCCTGATCCTCTTACACCCCTCGAAGAAACTATGACTGCACTTGATCTTATTGTAAGACAGGGAAAGGCTTTATACGTTGGGATATCGAGCTATCATCCCAAAGAGGCTAAGAAAGCAATTCAGTTATTGCAGGAACTTGGAACGCCTTGCCTCATTCATCAGCCGCGATATTCTATGCTTGATCGCTGGGTTGAAGATGGCTTATTAGATCTTTTAGAAAAAGAAAAAGTCGGTTGCATTACTTTCTCATCACTGGCGCAAGGTATGCTTACTAACAAATATTTACATGGCATCCCAGGCGATTCAAGAGCCGGAAGGCACCTTGAGAATGGTGCTATCACGGAAGCCCAGCTAAGCGAGGAGGTAATTAACAAGGCTGGAAAACTCAATGAAATTGCGGCAAGCCGGAATCAATCTTTGGCACAAATGGCTATCGCATGGATTCTGAAAGACCCGAGAGTTACTTCTGTAATTTTGGGCGCAAGTAAACCGCAACAGGTTACTGATGCAATTGATGCAATAAAAAATTATAGCTTTTCAAAAAAGGAACTTAACAAGATCGAAAAAATTCTTAAGTAATTATTTCATTTTACTTAGCCGGATCATCACGACATCGTGCGATGGTATTGTTGCCTTGAAAGGCTTCTTTGTTGTTCCCTGTGATGTTTTGCTCCAAAGATTTCTGATGTTATACTCTGTTTCATTTGCATTTAAATGCTGCCTGGAGAGTGTATCATCTATAACTTCATTTTTCCAATTAAATTCAAACGGTTTAATCACAGCCGAGCGGTTTAAAAAACAAAAAGCCCAATCACCATTGCCTAAAGGCTTTACCCATGTTTCCAAACTATCGGTGGCCCGAAATTTGAAGCCCTGAACACCCGAAGCATCTTGATTTACTGCAATCACTTCTTTGTTGGTAAGTATTGCATCTGCTTCCTTACTCATCTTTCTTATATCATTACCGGCCATTAAAGGAGCAGCTAAGATACCCCACAACGAAAAGTGAGCCCGGTCCTCACCCACCGACATTCCGTTCCCAACTTCAAGCATATCAGGATCATTCCAATGTCCCGGGCCTGCATATTTTCTAAGGCCACTTTGCATATCAGCAATCGGCATTACGCCTAGTTGCTTCCAGGTACCATGATCAATATAACCATCAAACCTTGCACTAATATCACCTGTTGTTCGCCAAAGCTCACCCACGTTTTGCGCCCATTCCCATGGCTTATTACTTCCCCATTCGCAAAGGCTGAAAATAATCGGCCGTCCCGCAACCTTAATTGCATTACTCATGGTTGTATAAGACTCTTTTGCATTGAGGCCATCCGAACTGCACCAGTCAAATTTTAAATAGTCAATACCAAGAGAAGCATATAAACGCGCATCCTGGTATTCATATCCCCTTGTGCCCGGATAGCCGGCACAGGTTTTCGTACCGGCGCAATTGTACAGTCCAAATTTGAGTCCCTTGGAATGCACATAATCGACCAACACTTTCATACCGTTAGGAAATTTCTTTGGATCTGGAACCAGGTCACCGGTTCTGCTATCTCTTTCCATAGCCATCCATCCGTCGTCCAATACCAGGTAATTGTAACCGGCATCCTTCATGCCTGAAGCAACCATCACATCTACGGTTCCCCGTACCAGTGAGTCACTGATGTTTGTTTGAAAAGTGTTCCAGCTATTCCATCCCATCGGCGGAGTCAGAGCAAGTCCTGCGAATTTTTGCGGGTATGCCCTGGTTACACAAAAGAGAAAAAGAATAATTAAACATTGATTTTTCATAAAATTATTTTTTAAAAAATTTATTTATCTACTAATAAAAAAATAGTTGATCTGGCTGGCAAAACAATTTTAATTCCATTATTAGTTTTTGCGGAATAAGCCTTAATGGAAGTATAGCCAGGAGGACCGCCCGAGGCAACAGCAGGGCCGTTTCCATTTACGTATACCTTCCCCGAGAATTCACCATTATCAGTTCCGCCCGTAAGCGTATACCAATAAAAACGGTCTCCTGCTACCGTGTTTATTAATAGTACCTGGGCGACTTCCTGAGAAGTACTTTTGTTTACGAGCATTACTGCCTTCTGTCCGGAAGAATAAGAGGAAGCGTAACTAAGAACATTCGGATTTCCGGTAACGGTGGAAGTCAACATTCTATCGCCAATTGTTTTCTGAAGAAAATACAGGTAGTAAAATGCGGGCCTTGGATTCCATTTAGGCACACCCGGTTCATCACCAATATTGAAGAGCCCATGATCGTTACCATTGCCCCAGCCATTGGCAAAATCCCATCGGCTGGTTTCTCCATATTTATTTTTTATTGACTCGCCCACCAAAATCGCTGCATGCATTCCATTGATGAATGAAACTTGTTGACGCGATCCCTGCGATGTAATATTCCATTCGGTTAATGCGATAGGTTTTATTTCAGCGCCCGCATTCGTTAGCCCGGTCTTTACATAATTCATCATAGCAGCTGTATTATCAGTTGCGGTATTCAATATTATATCAGCAGTAGCGTTCGTTTGATAGGGAGTATAATAGCTGTGGATGATATAGAAATCAGCCGACGATTTTACCTGCTGAATTACGCCGTTGTTCCAGGTCTGATCAGTAGGTGTCTGCCAGGAAGCAGGTTGTTGCTCTAAAAGATAAGCGCCAATAAAAATTGTTTTACCTGTTTCCTGTGCAGCAGCATGCATTGAATCGGCAAAGACTTTATAGTGCATGCCGTATAGATCCCCTGTAATAATTGCTGGTTGCCCATCCTTATTTTTAGCCGGATCAATCCGGTAAGATGCCTCCCATGTTCCATTAAGTTCATTTCCGATTTCCCAATATTTTGTACGTCCATTATCATAGCGAACCCAATCCGCTGCTAAATGAGCCGCTGCTGATACAGGATTCATAGCTGTGCCATACCGGGCATATGCGTAGTTTACAGTAATCATTCCCTGGTTACCGGTTTGCTGTAGCATGGTATAATAATTATCCAATGAAATAGTCCAGTTCTGTGTATTTGTACCGTACCAATATCCGGCAGCCACATCATTGCCATTAGCGTCTAACAAAGTATCAGGAACTCCGGCAGGCTTCTCACCTGGCGGCGTATCCCAAAAATATACATCGCTAATGCTCCCTCCCGGGAAACGGATAATATCGGGGTGAAGATTAGTAATGTCGGTGATCAAAGAGGGCTCTGTTACTATTTGTGTCATCCACGAATTTGCATTTTGCCCAAAGACACTTGCAGGAACTTTTGTAATGATTGAAGATGCATCAATATTAACGGAAACCGTTGCAGCGCTTGATGGCAACAAGGTATCCGTAAAAGCAGGAAATACAAATGTTTTGGAAGACCAATTATCAAGGAAAAATCCTATAGTATTGGCGACAGCCGGATCTACAGGAGGTACTATTATGCCACCGCCACTACCGCCTCCATTTCCACCATTTCCTCCATTTTCTTTTGTTTTTTTACAGGAAATGAGGTTGATTACAATGATAAATAAAAGCAATACTTGAATTAATCTTTTTGTATACATAGGTCTAGTTAATATTTATTAAGCTCTTCAATCTATTATCTGAGCGAATAACGTTTATCTCATAATAATAAGCCGGAAGGAACTCTTTTTAAAAAACAATAGTTTTATTTACGCTGAATGTTTGAGTCTCATTAGCGATTTGCATTTTAAAGTCGCCTGCTTCTAATAATTTTTTATTGTCGGTATTTATAAAAGCCAGGTCTTTTAAATTTAGTTTGAATGTTATTGTTTTTGATT
>JBDUEG010000165.1:0-6258 GCA_040002575.1 Ginsengibacter sp. | reverse complement strand
ATATGTTTATTAACCTGGCGTAAAATCTTGCGGATAGATTTTTTTACATAATAAGCATGTGTAGCATTAATCTCCTGAAACAAAACAATAATTTCCTCCTGTAGTATTTTTATATAAGAGTTTATATTATCCGCATCGAACAAGAGAAAGGTAAGCAACTCTTTATTTTCTTTTTTGAACCTCGAAAGCCGAACACAATACTCTGCCAGTTCAGATTTGCTTTTTACTTCTAATTCCTTTTTAATTTCATTGATTGACGCTGCTTTCATAATGTATAAAGATCGGTGAAATCATTCGGGAAAATGAAGATACACACAGCTAGATCGAAGCACTGGACGTCCTTAAATAGAGAAAGGAAACCATGTGGTTTCCTTTCTCTTAAGATGCATGTGTAAATATTTATTGCTTAATTACCTTATTGTTATAAAGAACATCTCCTGTTGCATTAGATACAGTAAGAATGTACATTCCTTGCTGCAGGCCGCTTACATTCGAGAAATCTTTTCTGGTATTACCAGCGCTAATTGACCATTTTTCTACGGCAACTTGTTTACCGGTAATATCAATAAGTCTCGCATTTATAACTTCTTCTTTTGAACTTAACAAGTCAATTGTAAGAGAGCTGTGGAAAGGATTCGCTAAAACTGAAACTCCTGTCTTAGATGTATTGATCTTAACATTTACAGTTTTTGAATATTTAAACTTGCCGTCTTTATCAATTTGCTTAATGCGATAAAAATTAAATCCTGAGAAAGGCCTTGGGTCGTATGCATTGTAGTTTCTTACTACGGAACTATTGCCAGCCCCTTTTACAGTGCCTACATAAGACCAGTTATTATTACCGTCGGCACTTTTTTCAATTTCAAAGTTATTGCTGTTAAATTCCTGTGACGTTGACCAATCAACACTAACACCGCTACCCTTTTGACGTGCTGTGATGTTTAAAAATTCAACCGGAGTTGATCCTCCTGAAGTGCACTGAGAAACATTGATATCATCGATAGCAAAATCGTTTCCACAACCGCCTACAGTTCCGTCGCTAATTGTTACCCTGATTGATGTTACTAAAAAAGAGCCCGTAGATGGAAGGGTAAATAAAGAACCTTGCGATACCCATGTGGCAGTAGTTAGCTGGGGAAGAGTAGGTGCTATGTAAGGCGAGCCTGACATTGGCTGCCAATTATTTGCTGCATCAAGATACTCGACAGTATAAGTAAGTGTAGTGAACAAGGGTACGCTACATGTATGAAGCGTATCAACATTCATAGCAAAAAGGCTGGCTGAAAAATTAGTAAATTCCGGGAAGCCAGCACTAGTAATAGTGTGTTGGTAAAATGTTTCGGCTTCACCATTTGCAACGAGCACCCTTCCATCAACATTGCCTGTGTGATCAGCAGAATGATGCCATTCAGGTTTTTGTCCGGTGTTATTAATAACCCTATAGACACCCTCTGCTTTTAGGGAACCGGTAGCCTGGTAAGTAAGAGAGCCTGGAATAATGTCAGCATTAGTAGTGGGCGTTGTTCCAGTGCCAAAGTCTTCCGTGAACAGAGGTTTAGAAGTAGTACAGGAAACCTGCGCATAGGTAAGAGCTGGAAATAAATTTGCGGCCAGCAAAACCATTGTAAAAATTGTAGATAGGAATAATCTTGTGAAGAGAGTAAATTTCTTTTCCATGAAAAAAGTTTTAGAGTGTAAATAAAAATTGAGGTGGAATTCTCAGGAATGGGAGAAATTAGTTCTTCGTAAAGAAGTTATCGGAGGAAAAGCTATTGTCTTTGGAAGGTAGAGGATTGAAGCCTTTTGAAATCGGCAGACAAATATATAGTTTAAAAATTATTATTAAAAGGAAAACGGATTTTTTTTTAAATATACTCTTCATAAGAAACCATACACTTTCATATTTCGTAGGTGCTTTATCAATATTATTAAATCCGTTCTCTATTACCAAGGGCTGAATTTCTTCAGCCCTTTTTCATATACAGCTTTTTATGGAGTTAAATTATACAGTTTCTGAAATTTCAAGTATCCGGTTCCACTCTTTAGAGCTTACTTTTTGAACTGAAAGACGGGAAATTCTAACCAGCTCCATTTGAGAAAGTTGAGCATCGCTTTTTATTTCGGTAAGAGTTACCGATCGTTTTAATTTCTTCAATGGCTTTAGATCCACGGCAACCCAATTCTTGTCTTCGGTGGTCGGATCCTGGTACGATTCCTTTATGACAGTTGTAATACCAACTATTTCCATGCCTTCATTGCTGTGATAAAAAAATACCTCATCTCCTTTTCTCATATCCCTAAGGTTATTCCGGGAAGCATAATTACGAATACTATCCCAGGATGTCTTTTTATCTTTTATAAGCTTATCCCAACTGTAGACGGATGGTTCAGACTTTACAAGCCATCGATTCATAGCAAAATTATTTAGACAATTAAATTCTCAAAAAACGAACCTGAACAAATGTAATCCCCGAAGAGTATAATTCAATGCCCCACTTTAGTTATAAGGCAAAAAAAAATCCCCGAAAGTGAACGGGGATATTTAAAGACTTATTAAAAAATTAATTTTAAGATACTTGCGTTGCCGGATTTGGAACGGCATTTGGCTTAACATCTTTTTCTTTCATGCCTTCATTAATCTCATTCTTTACATGATCTTTTGCATCATTAAATTCTCTTACACCTTTACCTATACCCCGCATAAGGTCGGGTATTTTTTTACCTCCAAAAAACAATAGCACTACAAGAAGAATTAATATCCACTCTGACCCGCCGGGCATCGAAAGAAGCAACGTGGGCTTTAGAAAAATACTTAACATTATATATAATTTTAGGTGATTGAATCAGAAATCAAAGTTAGCAAATTAATAATAACATCATTATAAGTTCTTGCTTTAAGATTTTGTCCGGATTTTTTACCAGTAAATAAAATGGCCATGACATAACCATGACCATTTCATCCTGATTTATAATATGATTGTATTATCCAAAAAATGGAGTAACAATATCTAAAACTTCCTGAGTAGTTAATGGCTCATCAAATGCTGCAGACGCCGCTGCGGCATCTATATAAGCATTTCCACCTATGCCAACTACATTGGCACCTGCCTGTGATGTCACATCTTCACCATTATAACTTTTTTGTATAGCAGAATTTGCAGGGGTAAAATCAATACCACTTTCATTCAATGTAATCCATGGCTTTACGACCTGGCCTGAAGGAATTGCTGCATTTAAAGCTCTTCTCATTTGCCTGATGTGTGCAGCATGCCTTGCTTCTACGGAATGTATTTCCAAAGCGGCGGTAAGAACTGTTCTATTGCTTTGCAAAGCAGTTGCCTGTCCTTTATAAGCTCTCACTCCAGTATCTTCAAAAGTTTGTGCCATTGCTAATTGAACCGCATAGTTCGCCAAATATCCTGCAAAAGGACCCGTACCTGTGCCACTACCGGCTGTAAAATCGAATGTAGGTTTTGCAATTGCGGCTGTTCCTAAAACAGATTTTAAGAAAGCAACGTGCTTATTTTCATCATCCCTGATTTTTGTCAATGCCATCTGTGCCGGTGCAGATGCCGTAAGGTATCCTGCAGACCCGACAATATTGTTATAAAATTCTGCTTCGAGATATTCTAATGTGAGTGCAAAATTTAAAACATCGTTTACTGTGCTGGTAGATTGCCCGTAAGCTGTCTTAAACATAGATCCTAATGCAAAGGGAATAGATGCCAATGCTACCTTACCAGATACATTTGCAAACTTTTTCATTGCGCTTCTTCGCGTATCAAGCCTGTCATAAACTTCAGGGTCGGTTTTTTCAATTTCAGAAATTATATTTTGTAAGTTCATAGTTTAAATTTTTAAGAGGGTAAGTTACTTGCGTTGATTTTTGTTTTGATATAAGTGCCGGCAATAGCTAAAACTTCAGAAGGAGTACGTGCACCATCTAAGCCATTTCCGTCAACCGTATTTGCAAACGTTCCGTTTGAAATAAGATCAGCGATCAAAGCTGCATGACGGGCTTCCACTGAAACTATTTTTCCGGCAAGTGTAAGATAAACAGCGCCATTAGTAGTAGCGGATATCAACTGCCCGGCACCGTTATATGCTGTTACTCCAAGATCTTCAAAGGCCTTAGCTGTACCAAGTACGCTATCCCTGCTTGTAAAATCAATAGAGGAGAAATCAACTTCTAAAGCAACTATGGCGCTGGCACCAATTGCTGCCTTGAAAAATTCTCTATGAGCCACCTCATGGTTCCTGATGTCAGTCAGGTATTCTGTTTCAAGTGCAGAAATGCCTGAATAAGGAGTCATGATAACTTGTGTATAAAAAGCTGCTTCCAATTGCTCAAGCGCGTAGGCATAGTTTAAAATACCTGTGTCTCCACTTCCTAGATCGACGCCACCATTGTTATTATTGTTGTCGTCTTTTTTGCAGGCAGATGCAGTTGCCATAATTGCGGAACCTGCACCAATTATTCCCAGGAATTTTCTTCTGGAAAATGGCTTAACAGCAGTTTCATGAATGAGTCGTTGCTGACCTTCATTTTTTTTTGTGTCTAACATAGTAAGGTTGTTTAATTATTAAATTTGTTTTCTGAGCTCGAATTGTACTCTATTTAATTTACGATCAAAACGCATACCCGGATTTGCATAGAGTGTAAATGCGAAGGATTTTAAAAAAAACTTTTTGATTTTTAAATCACTGTAATTGTTGCTGTCAAAGCGTTCTAGATGTCATCAGGTCTTAATTTTTTGATATACATTTAATTATTATTGATTTGAAAAATGAATTTTAATATTTATTAATTCTAATACTAAGAGCGACATATCTCTACAAGTTTAGATACTTCTTAAAAAATTCATCTCAGTTTATTTTCTCATCCACTTATTTTTGTTAAAGATTAGATTTCAATTCGACACAAACTGTTGAACAAATGCGTTTATGAAATCAGTCATTTATTAGGTTGAAACAATAACTGGCTATTTAAGTTGTTATCAATCCATCGCTTTCATTTTAACGTATAATTGTAAATAGGCGGAACGCTTTCTTTTAAACAATGAGATATACTATAGCATATTACCTGATGTTACTTTACGTTACAGTAATGCTTAAGCCATTAATCCCAATTATTGCTGACGCCTTCTCCCACACATTTTCTGAAACAATACATGTTGAAACGATACATGCTAAATATGGCATTAATCATTTGGAAAAAGAATTGGCGGCTTCTGGGAATGACAGTTCAAATAATAAAAACCAAAATGCCATCACTTCCGAAGAACAAGTTTTAATACACCTTGCTTCAGAAGAAATGAGATATAAATTCGATTTAGATAACATCATAACTGATTATCCCTTTTGCAAAGCGTTTACACTCTCTTCAGTTTTTATATCCAAGACAGGTCCCCCTCCAAAATTTTCTTAAGACTTTCAAGAAATTTAATGTGTAAAAAAGGCATGCGCCTTAAGCAAGCGTATGCCTTATATTTTTCATTTGAATAAATATAGCGTCAGTCTTTTGACACTCTATACTTTATTCAAAAAAGCAGGGGTTACAATTTTAATAAGCCAAATTCAACTTATGTCTAAATTCTTATTTTTTATATACATCCTTTTATTCTCAATGTCCGCTAGATCCCAAAGTAGTGTAAAGGGCAGTTTAGTTGATGATAAAACAAATTTGCCTGTAGCAGGGGCAACTATTACTCTAATGCCTGCAGATATTTTTACTGTAACGGATGATAACGGGAGGTTTTTGTTCAAAGGGAAATACGATACGAGCTCATATATTATCGTGAATAATATTGGCTACGCTTCTAAAAACTTCAGCGCAAATGAATTACAAAAGAACTCAGCCATCTCCATTACACAAACGCAAATAGCATTGGAAAATGTTGTAATCGTTTCAAATGCAGGTGATATCTATAAGCCAATAAGCCGCACTGACATTGCTATGCGTGGTGTAAACAATTCACAGGAAGTATTGCGAATAGTTCCAGGCATTGTCATCGGCCAGCACCAGGGAGGTGGAAAAGCAGAACAGATTTTCCTTCGTGGCTTTGATGCTGATCATGGAACAGATTTCAGGCTTGATGTAGATGGTTTGCCTATTAATATGGTTTCTCATGCACATGGGCAAGGCTTTGCAGACAGCCACTTTATAATACCCGAAACAATAGAGAGCGTTGATTTTAAAAAAGGACCATACGCTGCAAATAAAGGTGATTTTGCAACTACAGGTTTTGTTGATTTCAA
>JBDUEG010000164.1:0-6572 GCA_040002575.1 Ginsengibacter sp. | reverse complement strand
ATTATTGATTTGTAATTTCGAACTACACCTCTTATCTTCGCAATCCTTTAGAAACTAAATTTAATAACAACCCAAAAAAATTTCTATTTTTTATGGCTGTAAAAATGAGATTGCAACGCCATGGTTCAAAAAAACGACCATTTTATTTTATCGTTGTTGCAGACGCCCGTAGCCCTCGTGATGGAAAATTCATCCAGAAATTAGGCTCTTACAACCCACTTACTGTTCCGGCAAGTATTCAAATTGACAGGCAGAAGGCCTTAGAGTGGCTGCACAAGGGTGCGCAACCTACAGATACTGTTCGTCGAATCTTAAGTTTCAAGGGTGTGTTGTATCTAAAGCATTTATTGCGGGGTGTAACACTCGGCTTATTTGATGAGGCGGCAGCTATGGAGAAATTTACAAAATGGAGTACTGAACATGATTCCGAGTTTGCTAAAAGACAAGAATCGCACAAAAAAGCTAGAACTACAAGTCGTGGTCCTGTTGCAAGAAGGACTTCAGGGGCTCCATCGCCAAGACCTCCTGCAGCGACGTCTTCTATAAAACCTGTTTCTGCTACCTCGAATGGGGAAGCTGCAAACAGCAAAACAGAAGTTGAGCCTGTTAATGAAGCCGCTGTTGAAAAAGACGAAACCGCATCTACAGAATAATATAACTCCAAATAAGATAATCGTAGAAGAGCTGCTTAACCATAAGCAGCTTTTTTATTTGAGCTAGACCTGTTTTGGAAAACTTTTATGGTCGTGAATAATTTTAATTCTAGAAATTATAACAGCCTGTTTTAACCAACGAATTATAGTGGCATCAAAATTGTTCCAGCCCTGTATAACTCTTCACCAATAAAAAACTTATAAAATGAAACTCGTACGAACCTTAGGAATCTCTTTGATGATTATATCTATGTGTGCTTTTTTTAGCCCTGTAAAAAGCCAGGAAAAACAGGAAGATAAAATTGAGGCTGCAACACAGGTATTGGCTGACTTTAGTAAAATGAAAGAAAGTATACCAACCGACCTCCTTAAAGTTACCCAGGGAATTATCATCGTTCCAAAACTAATAAATGCAGGATTTGTTCTTGCAGGTAAAAGAGGTAAAGGCCTGGCCATGGTTAAATTAGAGGACGGTACCTGGAGCAATCCGGTATTTGTAACGCTTACAGGTGGCGGGGTTGGTCTACAGGCAGGATTGCAATCCATTGATCTCGTTTTGATCTTTAAGAACAGGGAAACTTTAGAAAATATCGGTAAAGGTAGCTTTACCCTGGGCGGTGATATTTCAGTAGCTGCGGGACCTGTAGGACGTAGCTCTTCAGCCAGTACTGACTACAAATTGGAAGCAGAAGTTTATTCTTATTCAAGAAGCAAGGGATTATTTGCCGGAATAAGCCTTAATGGATTAGCTATTGATATTGACGAAAAAGGTAACAAGGCGTTTTATGATAATGATTCAGATGCAAAAACCCTGTTCTCTAATGCTGACAATAGTTCTGCAAGTATTACAAGCTTAAAATCGGAATTGAAAGGGATGTATCAATAATAACTCCTAACTATTTTTGAAGGCTGCATTTACCAAAATGCGGCCTTTTTGTTTATGGGTATTTTACCGAAAAATATCCATTGGTTAAAAAATTTATGGCGGTACCGGTTGTTAAATCCGTGGCATTAAAATCAAAAGTTCCCCTGATTCTTTTTGTGCTTGTATTATTTGAAATAATAGTTATAATGCCGGGATCCGAAACCAGGAAATTACTTGCATCGAAATAATATATTCCATAATAAACCATTCCCTGGTAATCCAAAGGATATGAACCTGCCGCTATAGTGGCTGGTATTGTAATTGAAACCTTTTTGACTGACTGCACGTCACTGGCGAGAAGATTTATAATATTCAAAGTATTGGTTGATGAAATTCCATAAGTTGGGAAAGCAATTCCATCTATATCTACCTGGAATGTATCCAATGAACTGGCTGGCGGAATAACTGAAATATTGGGATCTTCAAATTCCTTTTGGCACGATGCAGAAATAATTGTAATTGCAAATATGCATAGTAGAGATAATGGGATACGCATTAGATTTCATAGCTTGATTACTCAAATATAATACTAAGATTTATCTTGGTCCGGGCGGGCAATTTTTTCTCAAAAAATCTGAATATAAAGTTGACAAATGCTTTCGAGTGCCTTCACCCTCGGATATGCTATGCGTTCTGTTAGGATAGGGCATAAACTGGAATGTCTTATTGTATTTTATAAGTTCATTCAGCATTGCTTCAGCATTATCATACTGCACATTATCATCACCGGTACCGTGAATGAATAATAAATTTCCTTTAAGATTTTTTGCATAATAAACAGGTGATCCCTTCACGTAGTTATCCATATTTTCTTGCGGTAAGCCCATGTAGCGTTCTTCGTAAATGTTGTCATAAAATAAAAGATTGTCTACAGCCGAAATCGAAATCCCGGTTTTATAAATTTCAGGATATTGAAACATTAAATGTAGGGTAGAAGAACCACCTCCGCTCCATCCCCACACCGCTATGCGATCCTTGTCAAAGTAAGGCTTTTCTAAAAGTTTTTTTGTAGCCATTGCCTGGTCGTGAATATTTATTCTTCCTAATTGTCCATAGATTGACTTGCGCCATTCCGCACCGCGTAACGAAGGCGTACCACGGTTATCTACGGAAACCTGGATGTAGCCTTCAATACTCATATCCCCATTAAACAGAAAATTAAATTGCGAGCCATATCTGTCTTCCACCGTAGAAGCGGCAGGCTCTCCATAAACGTAAAACACTACAGGGTATTTTTTTGTGCTGTCAAAATTTGCAGGCTTAACCATCCAGCCGTCAAGAGTGATATTGTCTTCAGTTGTTACCTTAAAATACTCAACATTGCTTGCATCATTTACTTTAATATTGTTTGCTATACTCTTTGCATCATTCAGAGGTTTATGCCCGGGTAATGAAATCCATTCTCTTAAAGGAAGCGTTTTATAGTTGGAAAAACTATGTAAGGCATACTTAGCGGCTGGCGAAATATTATAATCATGTGTGCCTTTGAGATTGGGAGGTGAAATCAATTCTAATTTCCCTTTACCATCCATTTTTGTTCTGTATAAATAAAGTTGTGTAGGATTGTTTGGCGATGCCATGAAATACACATAATTATTTTTATCGTCAATATTTTGGATGCTTGCAATATCATAATCACCTTTGGTAATTAATGTCTCCTTTTTTCCATCGCGGCTTATTAAGAATATATGCCGCCATCCATCTTTTTCACTTACCCATAAAAAATTTTTACCACCACTCAGCCAATCCCAACCTGAAGGATCATCATCATTCCATCTTGATTTTATATCTATAAAGGCTTTATCATTTTCCGTATAAAAATTATCAGACACACCTGAAATAGCATTGCAGTAAAAAAGTTTACTTTCATTTTGTTTCCTATTCAGTTGCTGCACTATCAATTCATTTGAATTACCCGTCCACTCCATTCTTGGAAGATAATGTTGTTGTGGATCCCCGGCAATATCCATCCATTTAATTGTTGGATTATCTACTGCAATTACTCCTATACGAACCGGTGAAGGTGGCTGGCCGACCTTGGGATATTCTACAGGAATAACCTGGGAATAAACAGAGTCGGTAGTATTCAACATATAGTAATCGCGTATTTTAGTAGCATCCACTTGCCAGAAGGCGATCATCTTACTATCAGGGCTCCATCGAAATCCATCGCGGCAGCCAAACTCTTCTTCATATACCCAATCGAATGTGCCATTAATTAATTTCCGGCTGCCGTCTTTTGTAAGCTGCGCTATTTCATGCGTATTTAAATCCTCACTATATAAATTGTGACCACTCACATAAGCTGCTTTTTTCCCATCTGGTGAAAGCTTGGCGTACATCAAAGATTGTGATGGTAGAGATTTACCGAGTTGCGTAAGTTGACTGGCGGAAAGGTTAAGAACCCAGTAATCACCTCGGGTGTTGTACCTCCATACTTTTGCAGTATTTGTAAATATTAACAGTGTTTTATTGTCTGGTGAAAACGTATATATTTTGAAAGACAGCGGTTGCTGTGATCCTGCAGGTGTTAACTGTTCCTTTTTTACAACAGTTGTTTCGCTATTAGTCAGTACGTCAGTTTTTACAATGCTGCCATTAGAAATTTTCAGGTATGCTGTACCGTCAGGTGTCCAGTCAATTTCTTTACCGCGATATTGTGAAAAAACCGTGAGAGTGCTGGTAAAGAGGATAATAAAAAGTGATGTTCTCATGCCTTTAATGTATATAAATTTGGCAGTAAAAATAATGAAACAACGTCACCTTCTGCCGATTTACCTATTCCTTAATAAATTTGCATATGATAGAAAAAGAAAAGCTAAGAATTGATAAATACCTATGGGCAATAAGGCTATTCAAGACCAGAAATCTTTCCTCCGAAGCATGTAACAATGGTAAAGTAAAATGGTTGGGAGTAAATGTAAAGGCCGCAAAATCTGTCAATCCTGGCGAACAGTATGAAGTAAAAACTGAAGCAAAAAAATGGATTATACAAGTTATCGGATTGTTACATACCAGGGTTCAGTTTTCTGAAGCAATAAAGTATTACATTGATCTCACTCCCGAAGAGTCTATTGAAAAAGTGCACTCAACAGCTTTTGTGTATAATACCGGTAAAAGAAAAAGTAAGCAGGGACGTCCCACTAAAAAAGAAAAAAGAAATCTCGATGATTTCAATGCTCTTTAGGAGCTACCGCTATCTGCCGTATGATTATAATATGTTTGCAAAATGAAGATTGATATTATTTCTGTAATTCCGCAATTGATGGAGAGTTTCTTTGCCCATTCAATTTTAAAAAGAGCAAGGGAAAAAGGATTGCTAGAGGTAAATATTTTCAATCTTCGAAATTATACCAATTACAAACATGGGCAGGTAGATGACTATCAATTTGGCGGCGGTGCAGGGCTTGTGATGATGATAGAGCCTTTGGTAAATGCTATCGAATCATTAGGAAAAATGACGGTTTATGATGAAGTCATTTTTCTCACACCCGATGGAGAAAAATTTACGCAGCAAACTGCCAACGCTTTATCATTGAAGAATAATTTATTATTAATCTGCGGCCATTATAAAGGAATTGATCAGCGGGTACGCGATCATTTTATTACAAGAGAAATTTCGATAGGCGACTATGTATTAAGCGGCGGCGAATTGGGAGCTGCGGTACTGACGGATGCCATAGGGAGATTATTGCCCGGCGTATTAAATGATGAAACTTCTGCACTTACTGATTCCTTCCAGGATAATTTGCTGGCACCGCCCGTTTATACCAGGCCTGAAGAATTTCGGGGATGGAAAGTGCCTGAGGTTTTAATGAGTGGGAATCATTCTAAAATTGAGGATTGGCGTGAAGATGAGGCCAATAAAAAAACCAGTGAAAAAAGGCCTGACTTATTATAAAGACACGTATTATTAAAATTCAATTTCAATATTCCAAATGGCGGAATTTATTTTGGCATATTGACTTTCCTGTTCTTCATATTCGCCACCTTTTAAAAAATAGGAAGCAACAGATTTCGAATTTGGCTCTACAATAAAGTATTCGTGCACGCCATATCTTTCGTAAATCAATTTCTTTTCTTCAAAATCAAGATGAGAAGTAGAAGGAGATAAAATTTCGATAACCAAATCGGGTGAGCCGTATAACCCGCTTGATTTTATTTTATGCAGGTTTTCGTTTTTAATAAATAGTATATCAGGCTGTAAAATATTTTGTTTTGAAAAATGAACATCGTAAGGAGCTATTCTTATTTTCCCAACTTTATACTTTCATAAATAAATAGAAATTTCAACATTTATTTCATTTCGAACAACCTTGTGAATATCAATTGGTGCAGGACTAAGGACTAATTTATCATTTATCAGTTGACATAAAGTTCCTTCCGGAAGAGTTTCCCAAACTTCCAACATTGTTCTTGGCGGATGTATTAATGTATCTGGCATATTCTTAAAGTTACTAAAATTAATCTTTCTTAACCCCTATCACCGGCAACTGCTTTTCTCTTATCAGTGCATTGAACTTCGGTAAATCAAGGTCCATTATTTCTTTCAATTTTTTCAATTCAGCATCTGCTTTTTCTGTAAGAAAGGCATAAGCATCCTTTACCTGCTGGGTTGGCGGATAATTTCCTGAGGCTGCATAATCATATAATCCTGAAACCTGGTCATTCAACCTGATAGGGTAATTTAAAACATCCTGCTGGCTTTTTGCTTTAGTCTGGTAAAGCGCTTCTTCAATTTTCGTCATTTTATTGTTGATGGAGTCGGCCATCATTTTTATCGCACCCGCAGTATCACTTCCCTGTCTTCCCATAAATTCCGTTATCTGCCTTCTTATTTCACGAATATTTTTTATCCCTTTTTGTATTTCAGAAAATTTATCTCTTACAGATAAGAGAAACTTGAACTGGTCTTCATATTCCTGTTGAGTTTCTTTGAAGTTTGGATTTGGTTTTATTTTAACGTCAACTGAAGCGCTTTGCTTTTTATCATT
>JBDUEG010000163.1:0-6612 GCA_040002575.1 Ginsengibacter sp. | reverse complement strand
CCCGCTACAGGAATATTTTCAAAATCCTTTCCTTGTCCCATGGCAGCCAGTTTCATTTGATTAGCGGTTTCATGACCAACATATTTTTCAATTCTTTTTTCTACATAGTAAATAACAGGAGTTAATATAAGCGCCATGAAAAATTTGTACAGGTAATTCATTATGCCTACTGCAAGGATTAACTGCCATTTGAAAATTCCACTAAATGCAATGAACAAAACAATGTAACTATCCACCAACTGCGATACAAGTGTAGAGCCTGTTGCCCGCAACCACAAATGCTTATGTCCCGTGGCTCTCTTTATTCTATGAAACACCGTTACGTCCACAACCTGGCTTACTAAAAATGCAACAACGCTTCCGATAATGATTCGCATGTTTTGGCCAAATATGGCGCTGAACGAAGTTTGAATATTATCAACTCCCTGGGCTTTACTGCTGCCAAGCCATACCTGCGCAGGTGGCAATGCAATCGCAATGAAATACATACAAAAGGCATAAGCGATAAGAGCTACTGCGGTAAAAGAAATTCTGCGAACTGCACGTGGACCATAATATTCATTTATAATATCTGTGATCACAAATTCGAGCGGCCAGAGTACAACGCCGCAGGTAAGAGTGAATGCAAGGCCGCTCTCCCCGAACAATGTAAAGTTTGCTGGATGCAATCCAAACAGGCCCTCAAGCGAGAAAAGCTTTGTCCCGATTGCTTCTGCAATCAGTGCGTTAGCTATGAAGAAACAAGAAATAGAAATAAATAATTTGGTAGGCCGGTCGTTTAATATTTTTTGTATCATTTAATTGTATTGTCTGAAGAAAAAATAAAAAATTTGAAAGATGAAGAAAAGGACGTTTACAACTGCCAGCCATTTAGGAATTATTTGTTGCTTTCCCAACACAACAATCACTGCATACACCATACAAATAAGAAGATTGACAATAATGGCCGAAACTCCTAAAACAATGACAAGGTTTTTAAGAAACGGAACTGCCACAATAGTATCCCGACCCGATGTCACTGTTTTCTGCGCTTCAAGTTTTCCGAAGAATACGAAAAGGAGGAATGCGACGTTGCATATAATTGCAAACCTGGAAAAAAAGGAAATAACTTTCATTAAAAATTTCAGTTGGAATTATTCCAGTTAAAATAATATTATTTTGCCGGAATAAAGTTTTGCGAATGGCAAATGTATTAAGTTTTGTTCCTTATAAAATATTTCCACCAAAGTTTGGAGGCCAAAAATGTATTGCGCACTTCAACGAATATTTCTCAGAATACCATTCTCTATATTGTATAACGATTGAGGCTAATAGTCCTTCGGCCGCATCTTATGAGGTAATAAATAAACTCAGCAATAGCAGGCTTCGTTATATAAATATTTTCTACTATCGTCTTATAAAAAAAATCATAAAAGAAAATAATGTTACACATATCATACTTGAGCATCCATATTACGGATGGCTTGCTTTGCTGCTTAAGCATTTTTGTAAGGTAAAACTGATTGTGCGTTCACATAACATCGAGGCGGAGAGATTTAAAACAATAGGAAAATGGTGGTGGAAAATTCTGCGTTATTATGAAAGATTTGTTCATATGAAAGCAGATTTTACGTTTGCAATAACAAGTGAAGACGAGAAGTATTTTAAAACAAATTATAAAATACCTGGTGAAAAAATCTCCCATATTACTTATGGAATTGCCTGGGAAACTTTACTTCCATTTGAAGAGGAAGCTGAGGCAAAATCTTTTTTACTTAAGAAATATTCTTTGGAGAAAGGAACTACATTATATCTCTTTAATGGCGCCTTTGATTATAAGCCAAATCTTGATGCGCTGGTAAACATTCTTGAAAAAATTAATCCCTTACTTCTCGCTTCAGAATTAGCGTACAAGATTATTATTTGCGGAAAAGATCTTCCCGGTAAGATGAATAATTTAAAGGAATATGCAGATCAAAATATAATCAATGCAGGCTTTGTTGATGACATAAGCATCTATCTTAAGGGAGCGGATATATTTATTAATCCTGTAACTGATGGAGGTGGTATTAAAACGAAATTAGTAGAAGCGCTTGGTTATAATCTTACGGCAGTTTCTACAAAAAACGGGGCATTAGGCATTGATGAAAAAATTTGTAATGGAAAATTGTTAGTCAGCACAAATAATGACTGGCAGGCTTTCGCAGATAATATGCAACGAGCCGTACAAATCAAGCAATCACTGACACCTGAATTTTTTAATGAATTTTATTGGGGCAATATTGCAAAGAAGGCTGCCAGGATTATCGAAGAACTATAATCGCAATTTCAAAGCTCCGAAGCTGTTTAAAAACAAAAAGGAAAGCTTACACTTTCCCTTAAATATTTATTAAGTCAGAAAATATTACGTCAGGCCCTTTCGCGAGATTAATGGTTACATTTTCATCACCTTACCACTGCCAACAACTTTGCTGTTAATGTTCTGTGCACTGCCTTTATAAAACACATTTCCACTGCCACTTATCTTAGCGTCTATGCTGTTACTTGCGTAAACTTTTATGTTTCCGCTGCCGCTTATTTTTGCATCCACATCTTTGCTTGACACCGTGCTGCAGTCAATATTTCCACTGCCACTTATTTTGGCATTCAGGGTATTAGTGTTTCCACTTTTTAAATCAACGTTTCCACTTCCGGCAACAGATAAGTCAAGGTCTTTAAAAGAGTCAAAGCTTAATTTTAAATTTCCTGAACCAGAAACGCCTATATCAGTTTTCTCATCGCTGGTAAATGCACCTGAGCCATTTATATTTCCGCTTCCGCTTTGTTGCAGCGAATTTATTTTAATCATTGAAACATTAACCACCATTTTGGAATTGGTTTTAAGATTTACACCTTTCTTAGACTTGATGGTGAGCTTTCCATTTTCAACAGAAGTCTCAATATAAGGAAGAAGATTTTCGTCCGCTTCTACAACTATACTGTTTGAATTTCCATAAGCAATCGTTACATCCATCGAGCCTTGAGAAGCAAGGGAAGTAAAATTGCCTGTTTCACGGGTTTCTTTTTTTGCCTGGCCATTGCCTTTTATAGTTTCCCAACGCTGCGCAAATGAATGTACGCTTGTAAAAGCAAATAAGGCGATCAATAATTTTTTCATGAGAAGTTTTTTAAATTTTGTAAAGAATGTATGTAACGACCCAATCTAAAAAAAGTTACAGCAGCAAAAAAATTGATTCTAATGCACAAATGAAATGACCAATTATGGAAACTTGTTGTCCACAAAGGCTTCGTAGAAGGATAAGACCTCTTACAATAATAGAACTTCGAGGAGTTTAATCGAGTATTAGCTAGATTTCAATATGAATAGAAAACAAAGTGCCGGGATATTGCTCTTTCGGAGAACATTTCATGAGACTGAAGTTTTTCTGGTTCATCCCGGCGGACCTTTTTGGAAAAATAAAGATAAAGGCGCCTGGTCTATTCCAAAAGGAGAATTTAATGATAGCGAAAATGCTTTGGAAGCGGCTCAAAGAGAATTTTTGGAAGAAACCGGGATAATGCTTTCAGGAAAGTTTACTGAGCTGAAACCTGTAAAGTTGAAAAGCGGCAAAGAAGTATTTGCGTGGGCACTGGAAAAGGATATTGACTTTGAGAATATTGTCAGTAACAATTTTGAAATGGAATGGCCTCCGCATTCGGGAAAGCGGCAATCTTTCCCTGAAGTGGATAAAGGTGAATGGATGAATATTGAAGAAGCCAGGAGAAAATTAAATGGGATGCAGGTTAACTTTCTTGACCAACTCCAGCAACTACTTGAAGAGAAGAATTAATGGTTTATCGGTTAGCTATATTATCCAGTCAATGATCTCATTAGACCATTCTTCCTTGTATGGAATGGAAATTTTTATGTAATTATCGGTGTATCCATCCATCATACCATTTTTATTCTTTCCTTCGAAAAGCACTTTTCTTGTTTCTCCTTCATGATCTTGCAAAAATTGTTGCATTTTTCTATACGATAAAGACCGTAAAACTTTTGTCCGCATATTGCGAACGTGTATAGGCACTACCGGCTTAATATTTAAAGCATAGGTATTGTCCCTCTCTGAATAAGTAAACACATGCAGGTAAGAGATGTTCATCTCTTTTATAAAATTTACGGTCTCATTGAAGTCATCGTCGGTCTCACCAGGAAACCCTGTTATCACGTCAACGCCGATGGAACAATGTGGCATGAGCTTTTTTATCAGACCAATTTTTTCGGCGTACAATTCTTTTTTATACCGCCTTCGCATCAGTCCAAGAATTTTATTACTTCCACTTTGTAAGGGGATATGAAAGTGAGGCATAACTTTTTTGCTTCCAGCCACAAGATGAATCACTTCATCACATAAGAGGTTGGGTTCTATAGAAGAAATCCGATACCGGTCTACTCCTTCCGTTATTTCAATCGCTTCTAATAATTTATAAAAGTTATCACTTGTGTTTAAGCCATTTTCATCCCTGCCAAAATCGCCAAGATTAATCCCGGTAAGAACAATTTCTTTCGTTCCGGAAGCTGCAATTTTTTTTATTTCGTTTAAAACGTTTTCGATACTGTTACTCCTGCTTTTTCCACGAGCCATAGGAATTGTGCAAAACGAACAATTGTAATTGCAACCATCCTGGACTTTTAAAAATGTTCTTGTTCTGCTATTAATTGAAAAAGAGGAATTAAAGCCATTCAAATCTTCAATATCGCAGCTACATATTTTTGCAGAATCACCCTTTGTAAGTTGTTGAAGATGCTTTACTATATTAAATTTTTCTGCGGCACCAAGCACCAGGTCAACCCCTTCTATCGCTGCAATTTCTTCAGGTTTAAGTTGAGCATAGCAGCCCGTAATGACGACCATTGCCTCCGGCGCTTTTCTCCGTATTCTTCTCACTAAATGGCGACATTCTTTATCTGCATTGTCAGTAACGGAACATGTGTTTATCACATAGACATCAGCCTCATCAGTAAAATCTTTTTTTGTGAAGCCATCTTCCTCCAGCAACCTTTCAATCGACGAAGTTTCAGAATAGTTAAGCTTGCAGCCTAAAGTATGTAATGCAACAGATTTACCACGTGACATAAGGGAGGCAAAAATAAACAATCTTATAACTACCAGTTTCAATATCGATGCATAAAAATTATCTTGTGCAAAATTGATTTTGAATAAGAAGAGCATCGCATTTCTTTTTGTAATAGTTATTTCAATATTGATAATTATTAAGTTCATTTCTTTTTCTTATAATCATTCCACAACAAAGACCTCTGGAAAATTTCAATCCTTTAAAAATACATCTCATCTTAAATTAACAAAACATGCAAAATGTAGAATGGAGTGCAGGCACATTACTTTGCAGGAAATAAAAGAAATCATTAAAGAGGGAAATGAAAATTATGCTAAAAGCGGTGTTGGCAGTAAAGGAGATCAGACATATGCGCTTGAAGGATATAGCATCGAACACCAGCACATACGTGTTGTGGTTGCTCCGGAGAATGATGAACTTGTTGTAATTACCTGTATTGATCTTGATGAAGATTGGCCTTGCAATTGCAACTAAATCTTTGAAGTAATAGATTGATAATATCGGGTAATTTTAATTTTTATAGATTTGCCTTTCCAAATGAAGATAAAATCTTTCCTGGCAAAACCTTATGCCAACTATACATATAAGCAAGTAAGAAAAAGTATGCTTACTGCTCCCGAAGATCAGGAGCGTATATTTCAGTCTCTAATTAAAACAGGACTAAAAACTGAGTTCGGGAAAGAACATCATTTTGAAAAAATCAAATGCCACGAAGATTTCGTAAACAATGTTCCAATAAGGGAGTACGAAGATTTCAAAGGATACATTGAAAAAATAAAACAGGGTAAGCACAATGTTTTGTGGAAGGGTGTTCCTATTTACTTTGCTAAAACAAGTGGAACAACAAGTGGAGTCAAATACATTCCTATTACCAAAGATTCAATACCGAATCATATAGATACTGCCAAGGGTGCTTTGCTTTGCTATATGGCGCAAAGCGGAAACACACAATTTGCAAATGGCAAAATGATTTTTCTTAGCGGATCTCCGGATCTTGAAAGAGTAGGAGGCATACCAACGGGCAGGCTTAGCGGCATCGTCAATCATCACATTCCAAGATACCTTCGTTCAAATCAATTGCCAGGTTTCGAAACCAATTGCATTGATGATTGGGAAACGAAACTTGAAAAAATAGTTGAAGAAACTGTTGGCGAGAATATGACATTGATAAGCGGAATTCCGCCTTGGATGCAAATGTATTTTGATGAATTGGTAAAGAAAACGGGTAAAAAAATAAAAGATATTTTTCCTGATTTCAGCGTGATGGTACAGGGCGGTGTAAACTACGAACCTTACAAGGCGAAGCTGTTAGAGACTATCGGTAAACCTATTGACACGATTGAATTGTATCCCGCAAGCGAAGGATTCTTTGCTTTCCAGGATAGCTATAAAGAAGAGGGCATGTTGCTCAATACTGACAGCGGCATCTTTTTTGAATTTGTTCCGGCTACCGAAATTTTTAATAAGAATCCTGTAAGGCTTACTTTGAAAGATGTAAAGCCAGGTGAGAATTAT
>JBDUEG010000162.1:0-6616 GCA_040002575.1 Ginsengibacter sp. | reverse complement strand
TTGCATGCCTTTAAGTTCACGTAAAGAAGTCGCTGCATATGTACACAGGAAACTGCTCTTTCGTTTAAGAAGGCTTGCATTTTTTTTTCTTGTAGCGACGGCAATTCTTCTTTATGAAATTTTCAACAATTTTATAGCCGCTTACTTTGCCGTAGGCGGCTTTTTTATTGGTTTCACCATTGGTTATGTTGTGGGTAACAGGATGCATAAAATAAGCTGGGATGCAGAAGCTTCAAAGGTGGTCGGAAAAATGGATACGATTGGAATAATTATTCTCGTCGTTTACATTTTATTTGCAATTACCAGGAAATGGATTTTTTCTCATTGGCTCGAGGGGCAGGCGCTTAGCGCCTTTGTTTTATCTATAAGTTGTGGGGCGATTATTAGCCGCCTATGGTTTATCAGGCGTAAGATCAGGGAAGCTCTTAAAAAAGCAGGAAGGTTACATCCAGGCAAGGGAAAAAAAAATAATTATGGAAAAAATCTATAAATAGATTTCCTGTCCAGTATTCGAACTAACTCAATTGTTTCTTTTTCAAAAAAGAAACCGATTCTGTGGCTCCCAAGTCTTATTCTATAAGCATCCTTATGGCCGGTTAACTTCTTACAGGAAATGATATCAGATAGTTTTTTTACTTCTTCGAGATCTATTATTAATTGTGATAATTTCCTTTGAATAGGTGGAGGGAGTCTTGCCGAATCTTTTTCAAATGATTTTCGAATACTTACTTTCAATTTGCCTGTTTTAGGCGTTTTATAAACTCACCTTTTTCTGATTCACTCAGCAATCTGCTTTTTCTCCCCTTTTGCATAGCTCTAAACAATCCTGCATCTTCCTCCATTTCCGAATGATACCGTATATCCAGGCTGCTTAAAAAAGCTTTCACAATTTTCTCCTGATTTTTATTTCGGGGCGTAATAATGATTGACATTCCTAAAATTAATAAATAAAATATTGAACCTCCCTCAAATTTTTATAAGTCTATTGTCTCGCCGATGGTAAGTTTATTTTAATTTCTTTAATGGAAACGAAAATGCGAATACTTTATAATTTTGTAAGCGATTTGCCAATTCGGTTAAACGTTTCTTCTACACTTAACTCTTCAGGATGAAACTTTTCGCCTATGAGTTTTTCATACAACTCAATATAACGGTCACGAATAACTGCAATCCAGTCATCATTCATTTCAGGAACTTGCTGACCTTCTTTTCCCATGAAATCATTTTCAATGAGCCATTCTCTTACAAACTCTTTGCTAAGCTGTTTTTGTTTTTCACCTTTGGATTGTCTTTCTCCAAATCCATCGGCATAAAAATACCTGGAGCTGTCAGGTGTATGTATTTCGTCAATAAGAATGATTTTATCATTCAGTTTTCCGAATTCGTATTTGGTATCAACGAGGATCAATCCTCTTCTTGCAGCAATTTCTTTTCCTCTTGCAAAAAGCTTTAAAGCATAGCTCTCTAAAATTTCAAATTCTTTTGCAGATGCCAGCCCTCTCCCTATTATTTCTTCTTTACTGATGTCCTCATCATGGCCTTCCTCCGCTTTCGTAGACGGTGTAATAATCGGTTCATTGAAAAAATCATTTTCATGAAGTCCTTCAGGTAGTTTAATGCCGCACAAAACCTTCCTGGACGAGCTTGCTTCGGCAGACTGATAAGTCCTCCAGGCATGCCCCGTAAGATTGCCACGAACAACCATTTCAATTTTAAAAGGCTCACACTTAAGGCCAATGGAGGCATTGGGAGCCGGCGTATTTAAAAGCCAGTTAGCACATATGTCTTTTGTAGCACTCAACATATAAGAAGCTATTTGATTTAGTACCTGGCCCTTGAAGGGAATTGGCTTTGGGAGAATAACATCAAAAGCCGAAATACGATTGCTTGCAATCATCACAAGCAATCTATCTTTTATTGTATAAACGTCCCTTACTTTACCCTGGTAAAAACCAGTTTGTCCATCAAATAAATGCTTTTCCATTTCGCTAAAATAATCTGAAAATGCTATTTAAAATTTTAGGCTTTTGAAGATGGATGCATCCTCATCCGGAATATAGAAAATTATTTTTCAAAGAATGGTAACAATGCTTACTTTGCTATCAAATTCAGAACCCAAATACGAATGCCATGAGAAAAAAATTTAGATTTTTTGCTATTTTGATTTCAGCAAATATTTTCTCACTAGCTGCCCTTGCTCAAAACGCTGTTATTAGTGGTACTGTAAAAAACAGTTCTACAGGCGAAGTTGTTCCTGCAGTATCAATAACCGTAAAAGGAGGTAACGCCGGTTCCTACACTGACGAAAGAGGAAATTTTAAACTGAGCACAGAGACACCTGTTCCACTGACATTGCTTGTTTCTTCAATAGGGTATCAGTTACAGGAAATCTCTGTTACAAATACTTCTTCACCTGTAAATATTTCCCTGGTTTCTGCAAGCACTTTAGGGCAGGAAGTGGTAGTATCTGCTACAAGAACACCTTCGAGAATCTTAGAATCACCTGTGACTATTGAGCGGATAAGCGCTGCAAACATTCGCAACTCCGCTGCCGTCTCTTATTATGACATAATTGGAAAACTGAAAGGTGTGGATGTGGTAAGCTCCTCACTTACTTTTACTACGCCGAGCACAAGGGGGTTTAATGGAAGTGGAAGTACCCGCGTTAATCAAATTGTTGATGGCATGGACAACCAGGCTCCGGGCTTAAACTTTTCCGTAGGCAGTGTAGTTGGCTTAACAGAACTTGACGTAGAAAGTGTTGAATTATTACAAGGTGCATCATCTGCACTATATGGCCCTGGCGGCATGAACGGAGCAATAATTATTAATAGTAAAGATCCGTTTAGATACCAGGGGCTTTCATTCCAGGTTAAAACAGGAATAATGAATATTGATAATAAAGACCGGAAGACTTCTCCTTATTACAATTGGTCATTGAGGTGGGCTAAAAAAGTGAGTGAAAAATTCGCTTTCAAAATAGGGGGTGAGTTGATCCAGGCAAAAGATTGGGTGGCAAACGACTATCGCGATTACGATCGCCTGTCAACTACAGGCAGTGTAAAAGCGGGTACACGGGACACTGATCCAAACTTTGACGGAGTAAATATTTATGGCGATGAAACCACTATCGATATTAAATCGAACGTGTTAGTTCCATTAGGGCAGCAAGCGCCTTTTTATGCGCCGTATGTAAACGCATTACAGGATGCTATACCGGTTTCACGTACAGGCTATGCAGAAAGAGATATCGTGAATCCTAATACGGTTAATTTTAAATTATCCGGAGCGGTAAGTTATAAGCTATCATCAAAAACGTCGCTGAATGCCGAGGGCTATTGGGGAACGGGCAACACCGTTTATACTGGCAGTGACAGGTACTCGTTGTTGAACCTTAAGATCGCTCAGTATAAAGTTGAATTAGTTAATACCAATTGGTTTTTAAGGGCTTTCACCACCCAGGAAAATGCAGGCGAATCTTACAATGCAACTGTTACAACAAGGTTGGTGAACGAAGCCTGGAAGCCTAGCGGAGGCAGCAATGGATGGTACGCTCAGTATTCATTTGCGTTTTTAACTGCAAAGATATCGGGGCTCTCTGATATCGCTGCCCACAATGCCGCCCGGGCTGTTGCCGATCAGGGTAGGCCCGCAGCTGGTTCTTCTGAGTTTAAGCAACTTTTTGACCAGGTAAGAAGTGTTCCGATTTCACAAGGCGGTGGAAGGTTTATAGATAAGACAAACTTGTATAACGTGGAAGGGCAGTATAATTTAACTCCGCTTACTTCATCATTCGCCGATATTCTAATTGGCGGCAATTATAGAAGATTTGTTTTGAATTCCGAGGGAACTTTATTTGCTGATTCCTCAGGAAAAGTACCAATTAATGAATATGGCGCTTACCTCCAGGCTACCAAACATTTTTTGAATGACAAGTTAAGAATTATTGCATCTGCACGTTATGATAAGAATGATAATTTTGATGGAAGATTTACACCGCGTGTTTCCGCAGTGATCAGGGTGGCTGAAGACAATAACATCAGGTTATCTTATCAGCAGGCATACCGGTTTGCTTCCACACAACAACAATACATAAATTTAAGAATAGGTGCCAACACGCTGCTGATTGGTGGCGTGGCTAGTTTCACAGATTTCTATCATTTAAAATCAAACCCTTCGTATAATGTTGATGCTAACTTATTTGCCGGCAATCCCACAGTAAATCCTATCACTCATTTTAAGGCTGAAAATGTTAACTCTTTTGAAGTTGGCTATAAAGGCCTGGTTGCACAAAAAAGGTTGTTGATAGATGTATATGGATACTATGGAATTTATAGCAACTTTATTTCACGCACTATAATAGCTCAATCGGTAAACGGAAACAAAAGCGTTTTCACCGGCACGCCTGATCAAATAAAAGCAAACTTAAATAACCCTGATTCAGTAACTACCTATTCAATTCCGATTAACGTAACCGGAGATGTAAATACATATGGCTTTGGAATAAGCCTTACTTATTCCCTGCCACATAATTTCGTAATAAGTGGAACCGTGAGCTCTGACAATCTTGATAATGTCCCCGATAATTTCCAGGCAAACTTCAACGCTCCAAAGTATAGAACAGGCCTTACTTTTAGCAATACAGGTTTCGGTGCAAAAAACAGACTGGGCTTTAACCTCACTTATCGCTGGCAGGATGATGTAAGCTTTGAAGGTGATTTTGCTAACGGACTTGTACCTGCTTACCATACTGTTGACGGGCAGATTAGCTACAAGTTTCCAGCGCAAAACGTTCTATTGAAAGTGGGAGCGACTAATCTTCTAAATTCCTATTACCGCAATGGCTTTGGTAACTCCACGATAGGCGGTGTTTATTATGTAAGCATTGGTTACAATATATTCTAACCGTAAAATTTTACAATTTTTAAAGACATTATATGAGCATACATATTTATCGAAATAAAAAGATTTTAAGACTATTCGTCCTTGCGGCATTCACCTTTGTTTTTGCTTCATGTAATAAGGATCTGCCTGATCCCACACCGATCGGATATTCGCCGGCTAACAATAGTGCAACAACCATCGGCGACATCATTAGTTCTGATCCTAACTATTCAATTTTTAAAGCTGCGGCACTCCGTGTAGGAGCACTGGCAAAATTGAGTGACTCTAATAAAGTCTTCACTGTTTTTCTTCCCGATAATAATGCATTTATTGCTTCAGGTATTCCCTCTGAGGCTGTAATAGCAGCATTGCCTATAACATCAGTTGGAGGAATTGTAAATTATGCAATAATACCTGGTGAGCAATTAACTTCTGCAAACGCTCCTCAAACATTTCCGAACGTTCAATTGCCGACGTCCATCACTATAGGAATGTTGCCAGGCACAACAGTACCTATCAACCTAAGTACATTTCCTTCAACAAGAGCTACAGGTTTCTGGGATAATAATATTCCTGTTGTTACACCCGATTTAAAATTTAAAAATGGAGTAATTCATATTGTTGCCGGTATCGTAGCACCTCCAAGCCAGTTGCTGCAAAGCGCTCTTTATAGTAATCCAAACCTTACTTATTTTAAAGCGGCTGTTGCAAGAGCTGATAGTGGGCAAACAGGATTGGGAAGATTTGATTCTTTGCTGAATTATGCAGTAACAAATATGACAATATTGGCACCCAATGATGCAGCTTTTCAAACGTTGATATTTGGGCTTGCGTTTCAGAGTTATTTATCTACAAGGCCAATGCCATATACAGCAATGGATACGGCGATTGCATTTGCTACAGGCAACGGAGCAGTCGCTGCAGGCCCTGTTTTTTTAAGTACCAATAATATTTCAACAGCGCAGGTGAGAGGTATTATTGCCTATCACTTTTTAGCAACAGATCAAGGTGCGGGTTTTCAGCCTAACATCAGGGTATTCTCGGTAAATTTTTCATCTTCACCCTCTTTTGCTACAACTCTTGTAAACAGTTCGTTTGGCCCTCACCCGGGCATATTAGTGAATGCGACATTTACGGGGCCGTTTGTAACCAATCTTACATTTACCGGCCTGGGAACCTTTCCACCGGGCGGCGCACCCTATTCAGGTGCAGCGGCTACTGCAGTTTCTTTGGACAATCATGCTGTGAACGGAGTATACTATGTAATTGATAAAGTATTGTTACCACAATAAGCCTCACCTTAAGATAAGGCAAATGAATGTTGAGCCTTGTCTGCTGAAATGATAATGTTTGATTTGCTCAGCGGGAATTTTTTTAATCTACTATATTATTTCCCTTCAAGGTTGATTAGATACAATGGATACTTTTGTTAGCGGCCGGTTTTGTCTTATTATATGTCTAAGTTATCATCCCAGTTTCCATTAATGGAACTTAACTGACCTATCCTCAGTCGTTGAAAGGTAAATAATCTTTTGTGGATAGGGATAAGTATAAAAAACAAACATCAGGAACAACGCATACACGTGTGTTTATTTCATAATTTATCTACTCAGCAACCGCCTTTGCGAGGGACACGTTTAAAAATTACTTTACTATCTCGTTCTACATAGTCGCCCCATACTATTGGATATGAATACTTGGGCGCGTGCGATACGGTATGGCTTCTTATAAT
>JBDUEG010000161.1:0-6670 GCA_040002575.1 Ginsengibacter sp. | reverse complement strand
TGGAGTTTATGCCCGTAATGGAGTTTCCTTTTGATGGCAGCTGGGGTTACCAGGGTGCCGGATACTTTGCACCCACATCACGGTTTGGCATAGCCCAGGATTTTATGGAAATGGTTGAAGCGTTTCATAGCGAAGGTATTGGTGTTATTCTCGATTGGGTACCATCTCATTTTCCATATGATGCACATGGATTATATATGTTCGACGGCACACATACTTATGAGTACGCTGACATGCGCAAGGGATTTCATCCCGACTGGAACTCTTATATTTTTAATTACAAACGTGGGGAAGTAAGATCCTTTCTCATAAGCAGCGCAAGATTTTGGTTTGATAAATTTCATATAGATGGCATAAGGGTAGATGCTGTAAGCTCCATGCTGCGGCTCGATTATTCCAGGGAAGAAGGAGAGTGGGAACCGAATGAATTCGGCGGCAATGGAAATCTTGAAGCAATTGCTTTTCTAAAAAGTTTAAATGAAATGGTTTACCGCGACTTCCCTGATGTACAAATGATCGCCGAAGAATCTACGAACTGGCCGCAGGTTACTGATCTTACAATAAACGGTGGCCTTGGCTTTGGTATGAAGTGGATGATGGGATGGATGCATGACACCATTGATTATTTCAACTTCGATCCTCTTTACAGAAAAGACAACCAGGATAAGTTCACTTTTAGCATGGCATATTTTTATGATGAAAATTTTATGTTGCCATTAAGCCATGATGAAGTTGTTCATGGTAAATCGCCGATGCTGTATAAAATGCCTGGTGATGGCTGGGCAAAATTTGCGAACCTAAGATTGTTGTACACGTATATGTTTACGCACCCCGGCAGCAAGTTGCTTTTTATGGGAAATGAATTTGCGCAAACTACTGAATGGAATTATCATACGGAGCTTGACTGGCATCTCTTGCAACATGAATCACATCAAAAGATGCAGGATTGTGTAAGTGCATTAAACCAGTTATACAAAACAGAGCCCGCTTTGTATGAATTGCAATTTGATAAGAAAGGCTTTGAATGGATTGACCTTAATAACAGGAATGAATCCGTGATCGTTTACATGCGTAAGGGAAAAAAGAGGGCTGATGATGTGCTGGTAGTATTTAATATGACACCCGTTGCAAGAGAGAACTGGAAAATATTTGTAAAGGGTAAAGACAAATGGAAGGTGATTTTTTGTAGTGATGACGCCCGCTTTTGGGGTAGTGGACAAAGTGAACACCATTCGATAGAAACCGAGCCGGTGGATAAAAAAACTAAAAGCTATAAAATAAACCTGTATTTACCGGCGTTAGGGGCTATAGTTCTTAAATAGCTTTGGCCTATTATTTGAACATCATAGAATCCTTTAGCAACTAGTACTCATATGAAAAATATCCTTCTTACCGCCGCCTTTTATCTTCTTTCATTTGCGGTCTTTTCACAAAACGCTGATAGTTCTTCTTATTATTTCAAAAAAGGAATGGAAGAAAAAGAGGCACGCCGTTTTGCTTTAGCCGAAAAAAACTTCAGTAAGTCGATAGCGTTCAGGCAGGACTATGTGGAAGCTTATGTCGAAAATGGAAAGGTGAATCTTGCGATGCGTAAGATATATGATGCTCAGAAAAATTTTGAAAAAGCGTATGAGCTAGCGCCATCAAATCCTGAACTCATTAAGGAAATGGCTGAGCTCTATTTCAATAACAGGCAATTTCAAAAAGCAATGGAATTTGCACAAAAATGTAATACCTGCCCTGATGTTGACCGCATATTCGGAATGTGTTATTACCAGACAGAAGATTATGGAAAGGCACAGACTTATCTACAAAAGGCTGTAGCTAAAAATGATAAAGATGCGGAGTCTGCATATACATTGGGACGCACCTATCTTGAACTGGAAAACGAAAAGGCTGCTATCTCCCAATATCAAAACGCAATTACTCTTGATCCTTCAAGGAATTCGTGGATGTACGAGCTTGGGATGATTTACTACAGCCAGAGTGATTATAAAAATGCTTTAAAATATTTTGATATGGCCGCAAATGCGGGCTACAACAAATCAAATGATTTCAATGAAAATTATGGCTTCGCACAAATTTATTCCGGAGATGCTGCAAATGGGGCTAAAACACTCAATGAAGTTTTAATTAAAAAGCCAAACAATACAGAGCTTCTAAATAATATTGCGAACGCCATGTATGAAACAAAGCGGTATGACGATGCATTGCTCTTCTTTTCTAAGTTAATTGAATTGAATCCAAAAGATGCTTCATCTTTATTTATGGCCGGCATGGTTTTCCAAAAAAAGGGCGAAAAAGAAAAAGGGCAAAAAATTTGCGACAAAGCAATTGAAATGGATCCTTCTCTTGCAAAAAACCGCCAGAAGAAAGACATTCCTATGGGCCTGTAAAACGATTCCCTGATTTCCTTTTTAGATAGCCGGCAATGCAAACGTTTCCAGTCTTTTGTCCATCCCCATTATCGCCCTCACTATTTCAATTAAAATTTTGGTGATTTTACTGCAACCTTAACCGAGTGTTTTTCCTGTTGACCTGCAAAGGACTAATATGTAATTTAATAGTTGCTAATAAACCAGATTTTCTAATTAAATCTATCCTTTTGAAAAAACTTTACCTGACTATTTTTGGAGTTTTATTATTTTTTATTACACTTCAGAAATCCCATGCACAATGCACTTGCTCCGATGGTTCAACGCCTGACTCCATCCAATACAGCAACTATTATGATTCGATTATAGCGACGAACACGGTTATCACTTTTCCGCAATTTGACCCGGCCATCGGAATATTAACCTGTATTAAACTAAGCGATACAGTAACGACTGTAGTAAGCTATAATTTACAAAACGACCTGGCTTATACTGAAGATTATATTTTTGAAACTTACAGGCGTTCTCAGTTTACAGGACCGGGTGGATTTTTCAGTTCGATTAGTTCGCCTCCTAAAAATTACGGTCCATACACATTACAGCCTAAAGACTCTATAGGTGACAATGTAGATATTGGCCCCGATACTGTTTTTAATAAGCGCTATCATCAACAATACGCTTCATCGAATCCTGCATTTTATGGAACGGGAACAGTTAATTTTAATTACCTCACCACAAGTACTTTTACAATTTTAACCGGAAGTGACAACGCAATATTTAAATTGAGAGCCTACACAAGATTATTTGTGAATCTTACCTATTATTGGTGCCCTTCCATTGTATTAACTACGCAAGTTTCAGACTTCAAAGTTTCTCTTAAAAATGATAATAAAATTTTAATTGAGTGGAGCGTAAATGCCCCGGCCAATATGAGCAAAGACGAAATAGAAGTAAGCAGGGACGGAAAGATATTTAAAAACCAGGGGCAAGGGTATGCTTTAAATTCAGGAACGATTTTAAAATATAATTACTTGTATAGCACCGATGAAAATTTTACCGGCAATTTATTTTTTAGAATAAAGAAGACTGATTTATCAGGAAAAATTATTTACTCGGATATAAAGAGCGTTGCAATAAACAAAAAGGTAAACGGAATATATTCCTTGTATCCAAATCCATCTGTTTCCGGTGTAAGCATTCAGTTTGCAAAAAACGCAGGGGGCAATTACGAAGTGAAATTATTAAACACAACAGGCCAGAAGATTTTTGAAAAAAAGTATTCGCTCAATAGTAAAGCTTCTATCAACATTGAATGGCCGCAAAAACCGATGCCCGGAATTTATTATTTAAAAGTAAAGGATCTGCAAACAAGCCTCGAAGAAACAGCCAGGCTGCAGGTGATGTAAAGTATTGTGCGGATAATTCTATTCTGTTCTGGCATTTGCAATAAAAAGCGACTGTACCTTCTTCTTATTATTTATAGTCTCATAAAATTCATTTAGGTAGGAGATCATTGTTTTTCTGCATTTCGCAGTGCATAATTCAAAATGCTCGACATAATATAATATCCGCTCTTTTTTTTCTTTAAACACTTCTATAGCTGTTTCCAATTCATTCAGTCCCCTTGGAAAGCCGCGGTATACTCTCTGTGAAACATTTTCTATTTGTAATCCCTCGGCAGGAACTGCATAGTCTGCGTTCACGAGCCCGCAATAGTCGTAGTCATAAGGAACGGCATATGGCCGCGCAAGTGTATCACTTTTGGATACCATCAGTTTCATGTTATGAAGGTTTGGAATTGACCAGTCAGTGTTTCCTATCATGTACTGAAATAAATTGACAAATGTCATTTGCTCCCTGTTGGTTGCTTCAGTAAAAAAATTTTTTGGCTTAATTTCTACACAGTTGTTTCTCGCTGTAAGGTCTTCCATATCTTCAAGCAGAAACGCATATTGCCTGAACGGCTTTACTTTTCCTTTGCTGTCATTGTAAGTTACATTTAGCAGCCTTACGCGAAAGCTAAGAGGCGAAAGAAAACTTTGAATTTTATAAACCAGGAATTCTTTCAACAATAATTCTTCATAAGTTGAGCCGACTTTGCAGCCTCCTACAAATTTGAGTTTTTTTAGAGGCGAAAGTTTTGGCGACGAAGGATTTTTAAAATTCAACATGAGAGACGCCATATCACAATATTGCTTTCTGTACACGCCCCTGGGCTGTACCCGTATCTGTTCGGTTATTGTGAGGCTGTCGGAAAACTTCATTGAAATGGTAGCCGGTTGATATGCAGGAACTTTTTTATCGTTCCTTATTTTTTTTATGTCTGTGGTAAAGTTTACTTCAATGAGATTATCGTTAAGAAAAAACTCCTGCCTGTTCACAGGAGTGGTTTGACTGATACTTAAATTATGTTGCAGCATCATCAGAAAAAGAATGCAACAAATTTTTTTCATATCTATTAGTTTTGATTAGTATCGCTGGCAGTGTAAAAGTAATTAAGAGCCTTGGTTTGGCAATGCTACTTAAAAATTTCGGGTATTACTTTTCCAACCGTACCGTTGGGCATTTGAATATGAAGCAGCGCCGCGAGGGTAGGAGCAATATCCGTCATGTAAACCTCCTTGTTAGTTTTACCAGGTGCAATTCCCCATCCGTACCAAATTAATGGAATATGAGAATCGTAAGGATTCCAGAGGCCGTGTGTAGTTCCTCCATTACCAAACCCTTCAATCCATTGCGGCTTTAGAACCACTTGTATTTGACCGCTTCTCAAAGGGTTGTAGCCATTAGCCAGCATCTCTTTTACTTTGGCATTCAGCGGAACACTATTGAAGCCATCCATATCAATCACACGATCAATTCCTTTTTGTTTTGCAAGATAATTTATGACCCAGGTTTTTATGTCAATCATTTTTAATGAGGAAGTATCGATTAATGCATTGTTTAGTGAAACCTGGTAATTGGCAAAATCAAGTATGAGATTTTCTACGCCAAACTTTTCTTTAAGACCAGCTTTCAATTGACTGGCTATAGTTGAAAAGTTAATGATGCCTCCGGGCATTTTATGGTCCTTCACATAAGCAGGCACATGTGCTACACCGTGATCCGCAGAAAGAAAAATAACATACTGGTTCTTGCCAACTTTATCGTCAAGGAAATTTAAAAAATCACCAAGGTCTTTATCAAGTCTTAAATAATTATCTTCTTCTTCAATAGAATTTGGGCCGAATGCATGACCGATATAGTCTGGTGAAGAGAAGCTCACAGCCAGCAAGTCTGTCACAGCGTCTGCTCCTAATTGCTCGTTTATTATAGCTTGCTTCGCAAAATCTGCGGTCAGCGTATTACCAAATGGCGTTCCCAAAAACGTATTATAATTGCCGGTATTATTTTTTAGTATATAAGGAAATCCTTTAGCAGAACTACCAAATGGCTTAGCCTCATAAACATTCTCATCGGTGCTGCTTTGCACATAAGTATTTAATGGATACAAGGTATTCCACCCGGCGCTGTAATAAGCATCAATCATTTTTTTTGAATCAAAGTTCTTAGCCCAATCGGGCAAAGTTTTCATATAAAAATCTGACGTGATCCAGACTCCTGCTTTATTATCAAACCAATAAGCAGCGTTGGCACTATGGCCGGCCGGCAAAATGCTGGCCCTGTCTTTTAAAGCAATTCCTATTACCTTACTTTTAAAATTGGTTGCCAATCTTAATTCATCTCCTATGGTTGTTGTCCATAAATTCCTGGGACTTTGAGATCCCAAAGTTGTATTGCTGCCAACAGTGTTTACTGAACTGTCTTCAGTACAATAAACACTTTTATTCTTTTCATAATCCCACCAAAAGTTACCGGTTATGCCATTAATTGAAGGGACGGAACCTGTGTAGATACAGGCGTGCCCACAAGCGGTAACAGTAGGCGCATATGGCACGAAAGTATTCTCGCAATTAAAGCCTTGCATTAATAATCTTTTGAATCCGCCATTATCGGAATAGCGATCGTAATATCTGTATAAATAATCCCAGCGCATTTGATCTACTACAATTCCAACAACCAGTTTGGGTCTCTGAATGGGTTGAGCTGATGATGATAAAAATGCACCTACCAACAAAAGCAAACTAAAATTTTTTTTCATAGAGCTATCATACTATTTTTTGGCCAGGAAATATTTATGTAAAAATGCAGGTTATTAATAAGCATTGAGAAGAATTGAAAATTAATAATGATTAGTTCATCATTAGCACATTCACACTCCGCTGCAAAATATTAAATGCAATCTCTGCCATCAG
>JBDUEG010000160.1:0-6702 GCA_040002575.1 Ginsengibacter sp. | reverse complement strand
CACCAAGGATGTCAGAAAGCACAGCAAATTTTCCTTCTTTGGAAATTAATCCCATCGCAATTCCACTTACATGCTTCTTAAATGGTACCCCTGCATCCATTAGCGCCAGCGAACCTGCACACACAGTAGCCATAGATGAAGAACCATTGCTTTCGAGAATGTCGCTCACAATTCTTACTGTATAAGGGTAATCATTTCCCGGCATTATTTCCTTTAGCGATCTCATGGCGAGGTTTCCGTGTCCAACTTCCCTCCGACCAACACCTCTCATCATTTTTACTTCACCTGTTGAAAAAGGTGGGAAATTATAATGCAAAATAAATTTAGAATAGTCGCTCGTAGCGGCACTCTCAATAAGGAGTTCATCAAGCGGGGTGCCTAAAGTAACTGTTGTTAAGGATTGCGTTTCGCCCCTGGTAAATAAAGCAGCGCCATGGGGCGAGGGAAGATAATTTACTTCCATACTCAAAGGCCTAATATCCTCAACGCCTCTTCCATCAAGACGTTTTTGATCGTTTAAGATCATATCTCTTACAACATTATATTGAAGTTCTCCATAATAATGCTTTATCAAAGGTTTGTCTTCTGCCGGAAGCTCTTCTCCGAGGAACGCTGTTATTTCATCCGCAAGTTTGGCAAAGGCGTCTGCCCTTTCATTTTTTGCTGACGCAGAAGAAGCGATAGCATATAACTTTTCTTTACCAAAGGCAGTTATCTTTTCATTGAGTTCTTCATTCCGATAAGGTTTTTTATAGTCCCGCTTTTCTTTTGCACCACATTTTTCCCGAAGTTCTTGTTGGGCTTTCACCTGTACCCGAACGGCAGTATGTGCAAGCTCAATCGCCTTTATGAGGTCTTCTTCCTGGCACTCTTTACCTTTACCCTCCACCATCATAATATTTCGCTCCGTAGCTGCGATAATAAAATCCATTTCAGCTTCAGCAAGCTGAGACCTGCTCGGATTTACAATCATTTCCCCATTCACTTTCCCAACGCGTACTTCAGAAATTATTTCCTGTATGGGCACATCAGAAACAGCAAGTGCTGCAGATGCTGCGAGACAAGCCATTGCGTCAGGCATTACTTCAGGATCGCTTGAGATCAGGGAAACTAACACCTGCACTTCGCACAAGTAATCTTCCGGAAATAAAGGGCGAAGGGCACGATCTATAAGCCTTGAGGTCAATATTTCGTAGTCATTCAGCCTTGCTTCCCTTTTAAAAAAGGATCCCGGTATACGACCAGCCGAAGCAAACTTTTCCTGGTAATCCACAGTAAGCGGGAAAAAGGATTGGCCTTCGCGAGGTTCTTTGTTGGCAACGACAGTGGCAAGTATTACACAATCGCCCTGGCGTACAGTAACCGCACCATCTGCCTGGCGAGCTAATTTACCTGTTTCAATTGTAACCATGCGGTCTCCACCTATATCAAAGGTTACAGAAATGGGATTTGGAGTCATAATAAGTATTGGTATTAGTAGTAAAAAGTATTCCCAACCGTACAAATCAGTTGGGAATAGCAAAAAAATATCATTTAAAGAGTAATTATTTACGGAGTCCTAACTTTTCAATTAATGCCCTGTAACCGGTAAGATTATGCTTACTAAGATAAGTCAGCAAACTTTTTCTTTTCCCAACCATTGACATTAGTCCTCTTTGCGTGCTAAAGTCTTTTTTGTTAGTTTTAAGGTGCCCCGATATGTGATTAATATTCTCTGTAAGTAAGGCCACCTGTGCTTCTATCGAACCTGTATTTTCGGCTTTCCCACCAAATTCAGCGAATGCTTTCGATTTTTTTTCAGCTGTTAAATAAGACATTTTCTTGAATAAATTTATTAATTGGCTGCGAAGGTAATAATTATATTTTAATTATGAACCTTGCTTGGAATCGTCACCTTGTAAAAATTACGTTACCATGCAATGGAGACGAGACTATTTTTTAAGCGTTTTAAAATTTAGAGCATACAGAGCAATAAATACAAGTCCAAAAAAACTTGAAAATGCTGAAATCCCAATAGCAATTATATTATTACCGTAAAGATAAAAGGGGACGATAATGCCGATCAAAACACCCAAAATGTATAAGTAGAATCCGTTTCGGCTCAAACGCCACATCATCACTGCGCCAAGGAGTGTAAACAACCCCGCTATTATAGTGCCTATCGCATTTTTCCTAATTGCTGCTTCAGTAAACATTTTACCAAATGAGGCCATTAATTTCTGCCCAAATGGAGGCTTATTATTATTGTGATTTTTAAAAGCTGTTGAATCTTTCCTGCTTAAAGAGTCGGCTTTCATTCTATTGCTTGCGTAAGAAACCATCTTAGCAGATTCAGCCGCTGTAGTATATGCCCATATATTAGTTAAGATTGCCCAGCCACTGCCAATAAATGTGAGAATACAAAGAACAGTAAGCAAAGTCGGCCTTAACACAGGTTCTTGCTCGAATTCGGATAAATTTGATTGCATGTTATAAATTATACAAACAATATTACACCTTAGTAGATATTAGAACAAATGTTTCCTAGTGGGCACTTTTAACCAAAGTGACAATGAAATTTTTAGATTTATATTTGGGAATTCATAAATGACTATCTGCTTAACTGTCACCAACGATCTTACTTACGATCAGCGAATGATACGCATTTGCTCTTCCCTAGCGGGTGCCGGCCACAAGGTTAAGCTTGTTGGCAGAAAATTGAAAACTTCTATACCACTTGCCCAATACACTTTTGATCAGAAAAGAATAAAATGTCTTTTTGAAAAGGGAAAGCTTTTTTACGTAGAATATAACGTAAGGCTATTTTTTTATTTGCTATTTAGAAAAGCAGACTGCCTCTGTGCCATAGACCTTGATACAATTTTACCGGTGCTTTTTTGCTCTAAAATAAAAAGTATAAGAAGAGTGTATGATGCTCACGAACTTTTTTGCGAAATGAAAGAAATAATAAACCGGCCTAAAATATACTTCGTATGGAAGAAAATAGAAAAATTTTCTGTTCCGCAATTTGTTAATGGTTATACAGTTAACAAGCCTATTGCCAGGGAATTCAAAAAAATGTATGACCTCGATTATTCGATTGTAAGGAGTATAGCATTTAGGTACGATTATAAACCAGTAAGTAAACGAGAAGAATTTATTCTATACCAGGGCGCCGTAAACGAAGGACGGAGTTTCGAAACATTGATACCAGCGATGCAACTCGTGAACGCCACATTAATAATTGCAGGCGATGGTAATTTTTTCGAACAGGCAAAAACATTGGTGAAAGAAAATATTTTAGATGACAAGATTATCTTTAAAGGTAAGATCGAACCGGGTGCTTTGAGAAAGCTCACCGCCGAAGCTTCAATTGGGATTACACTTTTTGATGATAAAGCACTTAGCAATTACTATTCTCTTGCAAACAGGTTCTTTGATTATATACAGGCTGGAATACCACAACTTTGCGTAAGCTATCCAGCCTATAAAGAGATCATTAAAGAGTTTGAAGTTGCTGTTTTAATCGATGATCTTTCTTCTGAAAATATCGCACGGCAACTGAACAGGCTCCTGGAAGACAAGGATCTTTATTTCCGCCTCCAGGAAAATTGTATGAAAGCAAGAGAAGTTTATAATTGGCAAAATGAAGAAAAAAAATTGCTTGATTTTTATGAAAAAATTTCGAACTAATAACTGCAAAAGTTTGTTGACTTTTAGGACTTAAGCACCGCTTTAAAGAACTATCTACAATTAATCAGAAATCCTTACATATCGTTTGCCATGATGTACCGTATCCGCCTGACTATGGCGGTGTCTATGATCTTTTCTATAAAATAAAAATCCTGTTTGAGAAAGGTGTTTCAATTCACTTGCATTGTTTTCAATATGGCCGTGAGACTCAACCAGAGCTAAATAAATATTGCCGCTCAGTCACGTATTATAAAAGAAAAAGTATCTTAAAGAGTTCATTTTTCCGTTTACCTTATATAGTAAGTTCAAGGATTAATAAGACTTTATTAGGCAACCTTTTGAAAGATGATTTTCCTGTGTTATTAGAAGGTATTCATTGCACTTATTTCTTATTTAGAAATGAACTAAAGGGTAGGAAAGTAATCGTGCGGTTGCACAATGTAGAATATCAATATTACCGGGGGCTGGCTAACAGTTCAAAAAATATTTTAAAGAAATTATACTTCGTCGTTGAAAGCCGCCTGTTAAAAAAATATGAAAGAGATATCTCTAATAAAGCTGTTTTCCTTGCAGTAAGTGAAATGGATAAACAGGTTTATATAGAAGAATTTGCATCCAAAAATATAGATTACCTGCCAGTCTTTTTACCTTTCAATGAAGTGTCTTCAAAAGCAGGAAGAGGAACCTACTGTTTGTATCATGGTAATTTATCTGTACCTGAAAATGAAAAAGCAGTCTTGTGGATTCTAAAAAATGTTTTTAATTCTCTTACTATCCCATTCGTAATTGCTGGCAAAAATCCATCTAAATATTTGCACCGAATATCTCTTCAAAATAAAAATGTATGCCTTGTTGCCAATCCATCACAGCCAGAAATGGATGATCTTATAAAAAAGGCTCATGTGCACATTCTCCCCTCTTTAAATAAGACAGGTATTAAAATAAAATTATTAAATGCACTGTTTAATGGAAAGTTTATTCTGACTAACAATGCAGCGGTTGAAGGAACAGGTGTAAGTGGACTCTGTGAAATTGCTGAATCTGGAGAAGAGTATAAGAAAATTCTGTCTCACCTTTTTAAAAAACCATTTTCAGAAAATGATATTGCTAACAGAAGCGAAATATTATTTGCTATCTATAATAATGAGATTAATGTAAAACAACTTATGCAATGGATATGGTAGCATTGTCCCATACTTTCCCTCTTTCTGTCTTTATGGTACGGGCTGGAAACTTATTAATAACAGGGTAATCGTGGGTGGCCATGATAATGGTTGTTCCATAGTCCCTGCTTATGTTAAATAATAATTGCATTATTTCATCAGAAGTTTCAGGATCAAGATTTCCCGTGGGCTCATCTGCAAGTATAAGTCTGGGCGAGTTTAAAAGCGCCCTTGCGATATCCACTCTCTGCTGCTCGCCACCGCTTAGTTCAAAGGGCATTTTAAAGCCTTTTGTTTTAAGGCCAACTTTATCAAGAACGTCAGCGATTTTTTCATCCATCAATTTATGATCTTTCCAACCGGTGGCTTTTAATACGAATTTGAGATTCTCATTCACATTGCGGTCAGTAAGTAACTGAAAATCCTGGAAGACAACACCAAGGTTTCTCCGGAGGTAAGGAATCTTTTTCCAGTCAAGCGACTGAAGGTCGTATCCAACCACATTACCATCGCCTTCTCTGAGACCTAGATCGCCATATAGTGTTTTGAGAAGACTTGACTTTCCTGTGCCGGTTTTTCCCACGAGATAAACAAATTCGCCGCGGTTTACAGTTATGTTTACATCCCCCAAAATAAGAGAATCACCCTGGTAAATATTTGCGTTTCGTAATTCTAAAATTTGTTCTGCCATAATTTTTTACTTAAACGATTATCTATCTTAGGATCTTTTCTGACTGCGGCAAAGTTACTTTTATAATTATATTTTAGCTATAAGAATTGATCCACATCTGTTAAAAACTTTATGTCTCTATCATAACTTAAAATACCTTTTTAAGTAAAGCAGTGATGGGAAATAGAATCAACTAATTTTGAATTACATGATTAAGACTATGCCGGAAGAAAAATCAATGTATTATAACGACTACCTGCAGCTTGAAAAAATTCTCAATGCGCAACACCCTGAAAGTTTCAAGGAAGGTAATGAACCTGCGCATGATGAAATGCTTTTTATTATTGTTCACCAGGCTTATGAATTGTGGTTTAAGCAAATATTGTTTGAGTTAGATTTTATCTTACAGGTTTTTAAAAAGGAAAAAATTGATGATAATTCTGAAGACCTGAATCTTGTAAGGCATCGCTTGAACCGCATCATAAAAATTCTTGAATTACTCAATCAACAAATTACACTGTTGGATTCGATGACTCCTCTTGACTTTTTAGAATTTAGAAATTTATTGACGCCTGCATCTGGTTTCCAAAGTGTGCAATTTAGGCTGGTAGAGGGTTTGCTGGGGCTAAAGATGGAAAACCGTCATAAAAAAGATTATTACAAAAGAAGCAATGAAGGAGGCTTCGATAAGGCTGACTATAATAGAATTAATGAAACTGAAAGCAATACAACACTTCTGCAACTTATTAACAACTGGCTTGAAAGGCTGCCCTTCTTTGAAAAAGAGTTTTGGAAAAATTACAACATCAAATTTGCATTAAACGATCAACTGCATCCTTTTTGGAGCGACTATCGAAATATTTATAATGATGGACTAACAGAAAGAGAAGCAGGAAAAATTCATGATTTTGATTACATCTTTTTCGAACAACAAAAAAAACCTACGCCTGACAGTGAGTTTAAAAATACAAAGGTTCTTTCTCCAAAAGCACTAAGAGCTGCTTTATTCATTATGCTTTATCGCGACTTTCCCGTCTTCCAAACGTCCTATCAAATATTAGATGCTCTTGTTGAAATCGATCACCAAATGGCAACATGGAGACATAAACATCTTGTAATGGTAAGGAGAATGATTGGGCTTCGTATGGGAACCGGAAACACAAGCGGGCAGGGCTATCTTGAAGGTGCTCTTAATGA
>JBDUEG010000159.1:0-6776 GCA_040002575.1 Ginsengibacter sp. | reverse complement strand
CGGCGAATATGAATCTCTTAATTTGTATGTATCGAGGAGCAGACTTGAACTGCCGTCCGCCGCGGCGAATATGAATCTCTTAATTTGTATGTATCGAGGAGCAGACTTGAACTGCCGACCTTCGGGTTATGAATCCGATGCTCTAACCAGCTGAGCTACCTCGACATTTTGGGCGGCAAAGATAATGTATTGAGGAAAAATGCTATAAGGAAAAAAGGCTCTCAGATAAATTAGTTTTTTAATTGCCGGCGGGGATATACCTGCAACGCTTTCTCAAGGCAATCCATCGCGGAATTAATTGCTTCGCTATTTAGGACATATGCAAGACGCACCTCGTTCTTTCCCAAGCCTTCTGTGCCATAAAAACCAGTTGCGGGCGCCAGCATTACTGTAGCGCCGTTATGGTTAAAAGATTCTAAAAGCCATTGGCAAAAAACATCTGCATCGTCAATTGGAAGAGAAGCCATAGCATAAAAAGCGCCCCCGGGTTCAGGGCAAAAAACGCCAGGCATATTATTGAGTCTTTCAACAAGCAGGTCTCTTCGCAGTTTATATTCCGCTTTAGTGCTTTTAAAATAATCAGAAGGAAGATCCAGCGCCGCCTCTCCTAATATTTGCCCGAACGCTGGTGGGCTCAATCTTGCCTGGGCAAATTTCAAAGTCGTTTGCAAAACATCTTTATTCTTTGTTACGAATGTCCCAATCCTGGCCCCACAGGCACTGTATCTTTTACTTATAGTATCCATCAGTATCACATTGTCATCAACACCCGTAAGCTGCATTGCACTGAAATGATCACCATTATAACAAAATTCCCGATAGGCCTCATCGGCAAATAAAAACAAATCATATTTATGTACTATTGTTTTAAGAGTTTCTATTTCCTTCCTGCTGTATAAATAACCAGTTGGGTTATTCGGATTGCATATAAGAATCGCTTTCGTTTTTTCGGTAATTACTTTCTCGAAATCCTCAATTGGCGGTAAGGCAAAACCACTTTTAATAGAACTGGTTATTGGCTTTACAACCACATCCGCTTCTGTTGCAAACCCATTATAGTTTGCATAAAATGGCTCAGGAATTATTATCTCATCGCCCGCGTCAAGGCATGCCATAAATCCAAAAAGGATAGCCTCACTCCCCCCCGTAGTAATTATTATTTCATGATGGGTTATATCGATACCAACTGACTTGTAGTAGTCAACCAGCTTTCTTCTGTAGCTTTCATTTCCTGCACTGTGGCTATACTCGAGAACTTTAAAATCAGAATGGCGCACCGCATCCAGCATTTGCTTCGGAGTTTCTATATCAGGCTGGCCAATATTTAAATGATATATTTTTATTCCTTTGCTTTTCGCAACCTCTGCATAAGGAACTAACTTTCTTATAGGAGATGCCGGCATTATTTTGCCACGATGGCTTACTGATAGCATTTTGCAAATATAATTTTAGAATTTGAAAAGCCGGATTTTATAGCCAATCCATTTACAAAAGTTGGAATACCTGGTATTGAAATTTGATCTCCTCAATGGTTCAAACAAAGTAGTAAGAAAGTAAGACTTCGAAGTTTCCTTTAAAGAGAAATATAGTATCAGTAACTTTCAATAATATTACTAATTATGAAACAACTATTCAATCTTGTATTCTTAAATCTCGCAATTTGAGAAGGATGCTGGTAATCCATCTTCATAAATAATATGGAATTGAATCATGAAATAATTAAAAAAGCCTACGAAGCTTTCAATGCAAGAGACATTAACAAAGTACTTTCATTTATGCACCCGCAGGTGAAATGGCCTAATGGATGGGAAGGAGGATTTGTGTATGGACATAATGCAGTGAGAGAGTATTGGAAGAAGCAATGGAAAGAGCTTGATCCAATAGTTGTACCTGTTTCAATTAACGAACAAAATAATGAACAGGCAGAAGTTGAGGTTCACCAGCTGGTAAAAGATTTAAAAGGAAATATTTTAGCAGATGAAATAGTGAAGCATATTTATTTTTTCGAAAAGGGGTATATCACCGCTATGGAAATAGAAGCATTTTGAATGCACAAGAAACGTCTCCTTTTTTTAAAAAGATTTAAGGATGAACATTAATGAATTAAGGCGAAATAAAATGACAGTTGCCAATATCATACTTCTTATCACTGCAACATTAACTGGCCTAAGCGCCGGACTTTTATTTTCATATTCCTGCTCGGTGAATTTGGGATTAGGCCGTTTGGGTGATAGCGAATACCTGTCTGCCATGCAATCCATAAATAAAGAGATTCTCAATCCATTGTTTTTTGTAGTTTTCTTTGGAGCGCTTGTAATTTTACCTGTTAGCAGTTATTTAAATTACACCAGACCTGTATCACTCCGTTTTTTATTTCTATTGATTGCTTCTTTAGTGTATGCAATTGGCGTTTTTGGGGTTACATCTTTCGGTAACGTTCCTCTAAATGATGCACTGGCAAAAATCAATTTGCAATCCTCTCCTCCTTTAGAAATTTCGAGGCTTCGCACAATTTTTGAAAAACCATGGAACAGGCTTCACAGTATACGCACCGTTGCTTCTGTAATTTCTTTTGTGTTTGTTATCCTTGCGTGTTTAAACACATCTGCTGTTGAGGCAGAATAATTATCATATCTGAAGATTCTAATTTTTTTTTCGGCAAATCCCGATCGACTTGAAGAATTTGTTTTCATCAACTGATAAATGGCAAGGGTATTCCTCTTAAAATTATTTTTTATAATTTGCTCCTAACATACCACATTTAAAAGCTACAGATTCTTCAAGTCTTAGACTTACTCTTTCATTGATGTTCTTAAAAAGCGGAATACCCCTGCCAAGTAGAATTGGATTTACAAATAGCCAGTATTCGTCAATTAAATTGTATTGCATAAGCGAATGCGCTGCAGATGGACTTCCAAACATTAATATATTACTACCCGGCCGGTCTTTGATATCTTGAATTTCTTTGTAAAGGTTATCGCCAATTATTCGAGTGTTATTAAGATTACTTCCTTTAAGTGTATTTGAGATAACAACCTTTTCAACTTTGTTATACCAGGCAGAATGTTGAATATCATGTGCAGATGCATTAGGCTGGCTTGCAGCAGTTGGCCAATAGCTTTCCATCATCTGGTAGGTCACACGCCCATACAAAGCAGTATCAGCCTGATCAGTCATATTACCGGCGTATTCAAATATTTCACCATCAACATGAATCCAATCCATCTCGCCATTTGGGCCGGCAACAAATCCATCAACGGAGATGTGCATACTTATAATTAGTTTTCTCATTATTGTTTAAATATTTATTTTTTATAAAGCACCCATCTATACTTATTTCTGAATCCTTGAATATCTTTTTGCAATAAAAGACAAGGGTAAGCCAATCATTACAATAAGTATAATTGCAGATTTTAAAACCTTCTCCGCTTTCATGTCTTCTATTGAAGCGTGCGGTGCCTTGCATAATTGAACAACAATTAAGTTCATAATAATCCATACAAACAAGCCGTAACCAATTCCTGTAATAATTCGATTGCGGGATAAAAAATCAAGCCTTGAATAAAGCCAAAAAAAGAACACTGTAAAGAAGAGCGCGAATAAATAGTGGAATAACAAGCCAAGCAACATGGTTCCTGCACCCCCGGTGAGTGCAGCCTGACCAAGAGCTCCACTGGCAACATAATTTAAAACAAGTAAAGGGTTTTTACCGGTAGTAAAATAGTAATCAACAAAGGCCGAAAGAATATCTAAAGTGCCAACTAATAATCCGGCTAATAAAATCACCTTTGTTGAATTATTGTTTTCAGATTGCCGTAGAATTTGTGACATTACTTAATAGTCAAAAAAAGTAAAAAGACAGAAGCTAATTGCAGTTGTAAGTCAGGTAATATACCTACATCACCTTGTTAGAAAAAGAAAGTACCACGTACGGGATTCGAACCCGTGATTCCTCCGTGAAAGGGAGGCGTCTTAACCCCTTGACCAACGCGGCATTTTTTATTAAGGGACGGCAAAGATAGCCTTAGGCATTTTTGCTGCCAAATATTTTCTTAATCAGTACTTTATAAATGAGGAGTAGACTGGAAAAGTTCAATTAAAATTTAGGACATGGTATTCCTTTGTATCCCGAAGGGCGCTTAATATAAATTAGTGATATCTCCATACCGCCACGGCTTTGTGATCCGGCTTTTAAATCCGAAATATTAACATCATATGATGCGCCGATGCGCATGCCAGAAAACTCTAAACCCAGGTAAGGTATTATTGCATCACCAACACGATACCACGAGCCAATATAAAAGTTAGAAGGACTGGCGCTTTGAGGATCAATAGCTGCGGCTATAGCACCACCGAACGTCACTTCAGAAGATTTATTTTGAACCTGGTAAATGCCGCTAGTGTGGAGTGTGAGTTGCTCTGATACCGGGAAATACCCACCTGCACTTACAGTCGTGCGTGCAGCGATATTCCAGTTGCCCCCTTTAAAACTTTCCTTTGGACGATTGATGTGGTACATGGATGCACCGATATAAAAATTATTTTGATCATTCGTTGAACCTGTATAAATAATGCCCGCATTTACATCCAGGTAGTTAATATTTAGATTTGAACTATTAAAAACATCTTGTGTCACTCCTGTGAAACCGAATGGTGTTAATTGGTCTTCAAAAAGGAGTTTGCTGTTATCTAATCTCTTCTGTCCATATGTTCCCTGGAAGCCGATGCCTATTTGTTGAAATCCATCTTCATCCAAAGCCTTGTGATAGGACGTAGATAATCCAATATAATTATTTGTAAGAACTCCCCCACCCGCTTTATCGGTAAGAGCCAGTATACCTATACCCCAGGTATCAAAATCAGGAAGTCTGTTCTTCAAAATTGCAAAATCAACACTTAATGTTGAAGTAGTATAAACATTATTAAAGGCAGGCCATTGATTACGATAGTTGCCGGCAACCCGCAATGTTCCATCAAACTTACCAGTCAAGGCGGGGTTTAAAGTAAGCGGTGAAGCAAAAAATTGGGAAAAATGCGGGTCCTGAGCATTTACATAGAAACCCAACGATACAAGGAGCAGAAAGGTACAGGTATATTTTTTCATCTTAAGCGAAAGTTCAGAATCTAAAGATAAGTTTTATTTTAATCCGGAAAAAGGGTATCAAAATTTCTTTATGCAAAATGTAATGCATCGCATTTGTACCTATCACATTTGTACTTTCACGCCGTAGGCGAGATCTCCTGCATCTCCAAGGCCCGGAACTATATAACCTTTTGCAGTTAATTCATCGTCAATATCGCCGCACCAGATGCTGGCCTTTGGTTCTGCACGCAGCACGTATTCGATACCAACTGTACAGGCAAGTGCACAAACTATATGAATCTCAGAAGGGCTGCCTTCCTCACGAATGAATTGCATTGTTTTCACCAGCGAGGATCCTGTGGCAAGCATTGGATCCGAAATTATAACAACACGATTTTCCATCTCAGGACAGCTGATATAATCAAGACTAATTTCAAAAGTGCCGTCGGGCCGGTGCTTTCGATAAGCACTAATGAAAGCGTTATCGGCTTTATCAAAATAATTAAGCAAGCCATTGTGCATAGCAAGCCCTGCACGAAGAATCGTTGCCAGCACAGGTTGCTTTTCTAACACCTTACATACAGATATGCCAAGAGGAGTTGTAACTTCCTTCTCAACCCAGGGAAGTTTTTTACTTATTTCATACGCACTTATTTCACCAATCTTCTCAAGATTTGAGCGAAAGCGCATACGATCTTCCTGCGTTGTTATATCTCTTATTTCACTTAGCCAATTGCTCACCAAAGAATGTTTTTCACTAAGATTAATTACCATTTCTTAAATTTTAATGTTGATTCTGAGGTGCGCCTTCAATGCTTAAAGTTATAAATTTGAACAAATCTAAAATCTAAAAGTTTAAAAGCTGCAAATAAATACCCTTATGGTTTACAAAGCGATTGGATTGATGAGTGGCAGTTCTCTTGACGGGTTGGATATCGTTTATACGGAGCTTCAGGAAACCGCGGGGAAATGGAAATATGAAATCCTTAATTCAGCTTGTATTACTTACAACGAGGCATGGCAAAAAAAGCTTAAAACGGCAACTACTTTGCCAGCCTTGGATTATCAACTGTTGCATGCTGAATATGGGAGCTTCATTGGTGAAAAAATTAATGAGTTTATTGAGGCAAACGATTTACAGCACCAGGTAAATCTTGTGTCATCACATGGGCACACAACTTTTCATTTACCCGAAAAAAAAATGACACACCAATTAGGTGATGGGGCTACAATTGCCGGTAAATCTCAGTTGCCTGTTGTAAGTGATCTTCGTGCCATGGACGTAGCGCTAGGCGGACAAGGTGCGCCAATAGTACCAATTGGAGAAAAATTATTGTTCGGTGATTATAAATATTTTTTAAACCTGGGTGGCATTGCTAACCTTTCGATTCATAATGAAACCACGGTAATCGCTTTCGACGTTTGCGCTGCTAACAGGGTATTGAATATGTTGGCTGAAGAACTGCAAACACCTTATGATGACGAAGGCAAAATATCAGCGAAGGGCAAAACAAATAATAAGCTTTTAGAGAAAATAAATTCACTGGCATATTTCAGTCTTGCCAACCCAAAATCGTTGGCAAATAGTTTTGGAACTGAAATTGTTTTTCCAATCATCAAATCACTTGAAACAAATATCGCGGATGCCTTAGCGACTGTTACAGAACATATATGTATCCAAATAAAAAATTCG
>JBDUEG010000158.1:0-6809 GCA_040002575.1 Ginsengibacter sp. | reverse complement strand
GCATTTTCCGTTTTAAGAAAATACATTCCTTTTTGTAAAGAACTTACATCAATATCCTGCTTCAATTGACTTAAAACTTCCTTTTTTACCACTCTTCCCTGGTTATCGACTAGATAAATGTTTGTATTCAATAGAGAATTATCACTAAGACTTACAGTTATTTTATCTCTTGTTATAGTGGGATAAATTACAATTGGTTTTAAGTTACCGCCGAATTTTATACTTCTTATATAACTATACTTAACGCTACCATCAAAATCAGTTTGCTTCAAACGGTAAAAATTATTACCTCGGATAGGCGATAGGTCACTATAAGAATAAGTGATTTCCGTTGATGAATTACCCGCTCCTTTTACAGAGGCAATTTTCTGCCAACCATTATTACCGTTTGCAGAACGTTCAATTTCGAAGCCGGCATTATTATGCTCAGAAGCTGTTTTCCACACGAGACTTACGTTGTTGCCGGATTTCTCAGCAGAAAAATAACTAAGCTCAATTGGTAGTGCAGCGCAAGGCCCTGTAAGAGGAGCCCCTGGAGCAATCCAATTGGAAGTCGCGCCTGTAAGTGCAAAGGTAAAAAGAACGCCATCCAACGCATTACCGGAGATATCCGTTGCATTTGTCTCAGTTGCATTATTACCACCGGCTGTTCCCTGGTTAAGACCATAATAGGCTGTTAAGTTTGGCTCATTGCCCACCAGCGAACAGTTGGCATATGCAGCAATTTGCGTAGGTGTACGTACAACACTCCAAAACCTGACTTCATCAATACTTCCCTGGAAAAAATAAGAGGCGGCTCCAACATATATTGCACCAATATAACCTTCGGTTTCAGTATAAGCGGGTGACGTACCTGTGGCACCTACCATTGCGCCATTTTTATAAAGTGTGATATCACCTGTTGTATTATCAAAAGTAACAGCTACATGATACCATGTACCGGCCACTAAAGGAGTGGGGTCTTGTGCTTCATTGAAGTTAGGAAAATGACCCGCAGTTAACTGCCCATTCACAACATATAAAGCAGTCTGGCTTCCCGATAATATATTATGAATTCCGGCATCTACCACGGAAAGATTTATCCATGCCTCTTTAGTGTAGGAGTTTTGTACTACAAAAGGAAGATCCACATAATCGTCTGTACCATCAAAGTTTAATGCTTCGCCTGCCTGTGCATTCAAAAATTGTGGGGAGAATGATGAGCCCAAAAAAATAAGACAACCGAGTAACAATTGCTTGCAGCCATTTTTAAAGAAGAGTTTTTTTTGTAGAATAGATTTCATGTTGAATAATTTAATAGTGTAAAAGTGTAATGTTTAAAAGTCGTTGCTCTCAGGCCGGAAGGAGTGGTAATGGTTAGATGACTTCAAAAAAATCATTTGCCTTGTAAAACTAACGCATTTTATTTTACAAAAGTTATGCCTTCTTGTTGTGCATTACTTTGAATTACCAAGGTATATTTCCCATGCGTTAATTTTGAAACGTTCGCTTTGTATAGCATCACATTTTGAGTGGCCCTTGTTTCCTTTTTTACAAGTTTTCCTTCTTCATCAATAATTCTAAATGTGAGTGTGCCCTTTGCACCAGGGAAGACCTTTATATTTATTTCGCTTTTCGATGGAACCGGAAATATCTTGCCTACTGAGAATGCGGAATTAGAAAACATGACGGGTGTGACTTTTGAAAAGATTCTCCGGCTGTTTTTTTGGATAGCAACAATCCGGAAATAATTAATATCTAAAAGTGGGTGTTCATCTATAAAAGAAAATTTTTGAGCTCCCGTAGATTGCATAGTAGCCTGACTTGCTATTTCGAAAAAATCTCTGCCGTTTGAACTTCGCTCAACTATGAAATAAGAGAAATCGTAGTCTATAGAAAGTCCCCAGTAAAGATTAATTGAATTATTTTGCCTGAAAGCTTTAAAATCAATAAAATCAACAGGCAATGTGTTAAGAAGAATATTTTTCTCTATTACTTTTTGCTCAAGCACCGTTTGACCCTTAGGGTTAGTATGGATGCCATCACCTAACGAGTAAACCGGTAAAATGCCAAGAGAAGGTTCTTGCACAATATCCGAAAAAAAATCAATTGCATACTGACCAAACCTGTTCAAAATAATGTTCCTGAGATCTTTAAGCTTTTGCCTTTCTGATGCACTAAACGTATTACGGGGCTGAGTTGTGGTAATGTAACATTGAATGCCGTTGGCATTGGCAGAATCTTTAATTGTTTGCAGGCAAAAAAGTATTTCCTGTTCGGATTGCCAATCGAAATTATTTGTAGGATAATTCACAATAATTACATCTGGCTTAGGAACGAGGTTGATTGCTTTGGTAATATTATAGCGATTATCAGGTACATTCCTTTGGGCAGGAGGTACATAACTAGTGGGCATGCCCGTATATGGATCAGTGCCAATAGAAGCAATATTATATAGCGTGTCTATCATGCCGAGATCTTTATAGTACTTACTTAACTTGAAAGTCCATGCGCTGTCACGGGGATATACAGGATCATACGGTGGGTTGGGATCCCGGAAATAGCCCCACGCAGTAGACGAGCCAATAACACAGATTCGCTTGAACGGCTGGGCTAGAAGAGGCGAATAACCGATGTAGAATAAAACGAAGGTAAGCAGCGTTATAGAGGCTCGTTTCATAAAGATTATATTAAAGAATTAAAAGAAACTGCATTCGGGTTTCTGAAAATACCTGTCTATAAAAGTAAGGCACCTTATCCTAAACAGGTAAATTTATTAGCGTTTGGAGTTCTTATGGGATAGTGGTTATTTTTGACCTCTGAAACAAATACATTGAATAGCTTAAAAACCCTCAACAACAAAGCGATAATTCATTTTCTGAAAGAGAAGCACCTTTCGTTGGGGGTGATAGACCGGTTAAAAATAAAATACCGTTCATTGATCTGCCCATATATTAGCTTAATAAGAAAAGTAAAAGACGGAGAAAAAGTCGGCGATGTAGGTTCCGGCAGCGGTCAACTGCTTTTGCTATTATCGGAGTTTGCATCTCCTTCTTATCTTTTCGGAATTGAGATAAAATCACGTTTGATAAACAATGCAAAACTCTTATTTGAAAAATTAAAGGACCGGAGGTACAAGTTTGAATTATATGACGGAGAGCATTTTCCCAATGAACTGGAAGAGATGGATATTGTGTTTTTGGTAGATGTACTGCATCACGTGCCTGGAGATAAGCAAATTAATTTTTTAAAAAATTTATCAGAAAAAATAAAACCCGGAGGCCGGTTGGTATTGAAAGACATTGATGGCACAAGTCCCTTTGTAATTTTTAATAAAGTACACGACCTGGTTTTTTCAGGTGAAATAGGAAATGAAATTTCAATGACTAAAGCATTGGATTTACTTAAGGAGAATGGATTTGACATTGTTGAACAAGAAAAAAGACTGATGTATGTTTACCCCCACTATACACTCGTGGCAAAAAAGAAATAAATTCAAAATTTTATTTCTAAGCTTCTGTTTTGCGCTGTTATCAATGTATCCTGTCTACAGAAATTTTTATTACAGCAATGGCTTGCTTACTTATCAGCGTCACATAGCGGTGTTGCAAGGCCGTTCAGAATTCTATAATCCCTGGCAATACCGAATATTAGCCCCTTTTACAATTGAAGGTATCAATTGGGTTTACGATAACACCTTAGACAAAATTTTTCCCTTAGAAGACAAAATTAAATTCAACATAGAAAGCACCTCTGGTACAAGCCCGGAAACTGATGAGTTGGTAAATCTTATGAGAACAAAAGGCGTTATGAAGTATATGATTATTTTTACGCTATTCAGGTTTACAGAGCACTTATTTATATTTTATCTTGCATGGCGTCTCTGGAATTATTTTGTTAAGAGTAAATGGCTAATATTTTTCGGAATCAACTTTCTGACCCTCGCACTTGGAAACGCAGTTACAGCAGCTGACCTCTCTTTTAATACCTATTTGGATATCATATTTTATCTTCTTACTGCCAACCTTATAGTTTACAATAAAAATAAATCATGGCTTTATTTTATAGTTCCGCTTGCAGCATTTAACCGGGAAACTTCCATACTTATTCCCGCGTTATACTTCTTGTCAGCAACAGACTTTACAAACTTTTCTTTTAAAAAGACGAATGCAAGAAAGATCATTTTTCCTCCAAAAAAGGTTTGGATAAATACAATTGCTCTTTACGTCATTTTCTTATCAATTTTTTTTTCGATACGCTCCTATTATGGGTATCGGCCGCAGCAGGTATGGAAGGCGCATGCGGGATTTGAAATGCTGAAACTAAATCTCTTCAGTGCAGTCGCTGCAAAATCTTACTTTGAATTGATTGGCACTTTTGGTGTAATTCCCTTTATAATTTTATATAAGTTTAAAATGTTTCCTTACATTCTCAAAAAATGGTTTTTATTTCTTGTGCCAATCTGGTTTGCTGTTCATTATATAAGTGTGGTCACTTATCAGACAAGGTTATTTATGGTGCCGATAATATTAATTTTTATGCCGATGATTCTGTGGCTTATTGAAAAGGAGATAACCGAACGTACAACTGTTACAGCGATCACTCAAATCAAAGAAGTATGAAGAATTATATCTCTCTTCTTCGACCTAAGGATTGGGCAAAAAACTTTTTCATATACATACCTGTTTTTTTCGGAGGACTCGCGTTTGACAGTGAAGTTATATTAAAGGTGTTGCAGGGTTTCGCATGCTTTTGTATGGTAGCAAGCAGCATTTATATAATAAACGATTACAGGGATATGGAGGAAGACAAACTGCACCCTGTAAAATCCAAAAGAGCTCTCCCTGCAGGAACTATAGATACAAGCCTCGCTATTGTGAGTGCTATTATATTTTTAATCATTGGCTTAACCTGGGCTTACTTTATTCGTGATAAATTTTTCTTTGTACTTGCCGTTTATTTCCTTTTGAACCTGGGTTATTCTTTCGGCCTGAAAAAAATCGCGATTCTTGACATTCTGATAATTGCGATTGGTTTTGTGCTAAGAGTAAAAGCAGGAGCAGTCATCGCAAGAATAGGATTGAGTGAATGGCTTACAATTATGATTTTTCTGCTGGCTCTTTTCCTGGCAATCGCAAAGCGGAGAGACGATGTACTTATAAAGCTTAGCTCAGGTAATGAAATGCGCAAGGCTATTAAAGGGTACAATCTTGAATTTATCAACGTTGCACTTTCACTGATATGTGCTGTAATAATTGTGTCATACCTCATGTATACAATGTCTGATGAAGTGAAGATGCGTCTTGGCACCTATCGGTTATATTATACTTGCTTGTTTGTAATAGCGGGAATTTTAAGATACCTGCAAATTATCTTTGTAAAACAGGATTCGGAATCGCCGGTGAAAATTTTATACAAAGACGGATTTATCCAGGCAACAATTTTGTTGTGGATTATAAGCTTTTATATAATTCTTTATATGAAGGATATTACCATTTTTAAATAACAGGAATGGCGGGAATTGCATTTTTTGATTTTGATGGAACAATTACTGTTAAGGACACAATGGTTGAACTTATAAAATTCCACTATGGCAAATTCCGTCTTTACTTTGGGCTGGCAATGCTTTCCTACTGGATTTTAGCGATGAAGCTAAAAGTAGTATCCCATCAAAAAGCAAAGGAAAAAATGTTATCATGGTTCTTTGAAGGATTCTCTGAAACTGACTTTTCAAAAGTTTGCCATTCATTTCTTAAAAAAAAATTACCGGCTCTTATAAATAAAAGAGCCATGAAAAAAATCGATGAGCATAAGGCGAATGGAGATGAAATTGTTGTAGTTTCTGCATCTGCGGCCAACTGGATTAAAGGCTGGTGCGATGAGTACGGCTTGAAGTGTATTGCTACTCAATTAGAAATTCAGGATGGTAAGATAACCGGAAGGCTTGCAGGCATTAATTGTAACTACAACGAAAAGGCCAGGCGGATAATTAAAGAATATGATCTCAATAATTATTCATCCGTTTATTGCTACGGTGATAGCCACGGCGATAAAGCGATGCTAAAACTTGCAACAAAGGCATTTTATAAATCGTTTAATTGAGCCACGACCATACAATAAAACTCAATTTTGAAAGTTTATTATTTTCATAAGTTTGCACATTTATTATAATCACGAAGGATATATTGTAACTATAAATTTTGATTCTTGCCATCCGCCCGTAAAAAATTTGATTTTAAGCAGGTTGCTTATTATTATTTAATAATTACTATTCTTACTATTTTAATCTTACTGCCTGATCTTGTTTTTTTTGTAAAAAATAAGGTTTTCAATTATGCCATCAGCGGAATATTTATTACCCAGGCATTACTCTTTATCCCTGTGGTGATTTTCAGTAGAAATTTAAAAATATACTATTGGATTCTTGCTATCATTGTTTCGCTTACGCCGATAATGTTATTCTCAGTTTTTTACATGAATATCCAGGTGAATGCAGAAATGGTTGGACTCGTGCTCGATACTAACAAGGATGAACTAACAGAATTGCTTGGCTGGAAAATAATATTAGCAATCGCAGGTGTTGTTTTCTTTGGTTGGCTTTTTATAAAAATATCTAAAAATTTACCTTCAAAGATCAGTTGGAAAAACGGTCTTTATATTTCATTGTTTGGAATAATTTCCTTTGGAATCTTACCTTTCGTTCGTGGCACAAAACTTAGCGAATATCGTATAATGGTTCGTAATACTTATCGTACTTATTATCCTTTCAGACTGGGAGACGCTATTGGTCTCATACAAAGTCAAATGAATAATATGAAGCAATACAAAGA
>JBDUEG010000157.1:0-6824 GCA_040002575.1 Ginsengibacter sp. | reverse complement strand
GCTTCATTTATTTTTACAACTTTAAATTCCATTGTTTTGCCAACAAACTGATCGTAGTCTGTAACTGGCTTCACATCTATTTGGGAACCTGGTAAAAATGTCTCCATACCAAGTACATCTACTATTAAACCACCCTTAGTTTTGCTTGTAACGAGGCCTTTTACAATTTCTCCTGTTTTGTGCATATCAACTATGCGTTCCCAAGCTCTTGTTGTTCTTGCTTGCTTACGGCTTAAATGGAGATTACCATCTTTGTCTTCTTTTTCAGCAACCATCACCTCTACTTCATCGCCTACCTTAAGATTTGGCATGTCACGAAATTCATTCAGCCCTACAAGGCCATCACTTTTGAAACCAATATTGATTACTACATCGGTTTTTGTCATACCAACCACGGTCCCCAACACCATCTCATTGTCGTTGATTTGCTTGAAAGTTTTGTCATAAACTTCATCATATTTTATTCTCTCTTCTTTATTGTAAGAAGTCACATTTCTCTTATCGACACTCCAGTCGAAATCATCGTGAGCAGTTGAGGGTGTTGGTTCCTCATGAGCTTTAGACACTGGTGTTTGCGACTTAATTTCTGACGTGGAAGATTCAGCCGATTTTGTGGTGATTTCTGCCTCAAGACCATTTTGCGGCATTTCACTAATTTCAGTTTCTTCCACAGTGGAATTTGTTATTTGATCATCCATATTATTTTCAACAGGTAATTTTTTTATTGCTGTATTCCGTTGAAGTTCGGAATCCTGTAAATCAGCATTTTGGTTAATAATGTCGTTACTCAATTTATTCCCAAATGATTTTTTTATTTTGGGACTGCGAAGGTAAGGTAATACAGTGATTTATTGCCTTTGTCGCCCCAAATTTGCTTATTAAAAAACAATGACTAACGTATATTTACAATTCCTGATTGCATAAATTGCATCCTAGTCTTCTTGCTAAAAAATTTTTAATGAAGCGTTGGATTGAGAGCCTTCAACATACGAGTATTGTAAAAGCGATTGTTTATTTCCTTGTGGGAATTTTCACGTATCCCGGCCTTGCACTTATCAACAGGATAAGCATTAGTGGTACGGAGCATTTTAAAAACCTTCCTAGAAAGAATGTCTTATTTGTAAGCAATCACCAGACTTACTTTGCGGATGTAATCACTTTTCTCCACATCTTCTGCGCGGTTAAATGGCGTAAACAAAACAAGCTTGGCATTCCCCTTTATTTATTAAACCCGTTTACACGCGTTTATTATGTGGCTGCCGCCGAGACGATGAAAAGCACCTGGCTGACAAGATTATTTAGATGGGCAGGCGCTATAACCGTAAAACGCACGTGGAGAGCTGAAGGACAGGAGGTAAGACGCGGTCTCGATCCCGGAGATACACGAAAGATTGCAAAGGCGCTTGAAAATAATTGGGTTATCACATTTCCCCAGGGAACTACAAAGCCGTTTGCACCTGGCCGCAAAGGCACTGCGTTTATTATCAAGCACCATAAGCCTATAGTAATTCCAGTTGTTATCAGTGGATTTTGGCGGGCATTTAATAAGAAGGGCTTAAAATTTAAAAAGAAAGGATCTTTATTAAGTGTTCGGTTTAAAGAGCCTTTGAGTTTAACCTATGAAGAAAGCGTGGAAACAATTCTCGAAAAAGTGATGGATGCAATTGAGCAGAGTAAGAAGTTTATGATGAAAAGCAAGCATCACCTGATAAGCGTATTAGATAAATAATTGGGTAAAATCACTGCATAAAAAGAGCCTTTAATTCAACTGCATCAACAGGTTTCATTTTTCCTCCTAAAATTAATCTTAACTGCCTCCTTCGTAAGGCACTGTCAAAAAGCGCAATTTCATCTTCGGTTTCAGCTATCAGTTGGGGAACCTGCCGCGGTTTGCTATTTGGATCGAGGGCCACAAAAGTGTAATATGCCTCATTACTTTTATACCGATATTGTTGGACGATGTCTTCTCCCCATACGTTTAGATGTACCTCCATGCTGGTGGTGAAAGCTCTTGTTACCTTAGCTTCAATATGAACCACATTACCCAATTTAATCGGATTAGTAAAAGATATATTATCTACAGAAGCTGTGACAACCGGCGCATTGCAATGCTTGGTGCCGGCAATCGCAGCAGCTATGTCCATCCAATACATAAGCCTGCCCCCCATTAAATTGCCAAAAGTATTTGTGTCGTTCGGTAAAACAATCTCAGTCATAATAACCAAACTTTCAGAAGATTTCTTTTCTATCATTCACGTAATTTTTGTCAAATATAGGTGTCAATATTTTTTAAGATTGAATTCAAGTGTATTTATGGTATGCTCTAATCTTATTAATCTGTAAAAACCTTTCCAGATAGTACAGGACGGGGTTTAATACATTAATTTTGCACGCTTATAAATAAAATATGTTATTAGGATTACAAAATGTTACGTTTGAATTTGGCGCCAGGGTTATTGTTGAAGACGCTACATGGCACATACAGCCTAATGAAAGAATTGGGCTCATTGGATACAATGGTACTGGAAAATCAACTCTTCTGAAAGTTTTTTCAGGACAATATCTTCCCTCAAAAGGCACTGTTGAAAAAGGCAAAGAAACAACCATAGGTTTTCTTCATCAGGACCTTTTGAGCTTTGACACGGAGGATTCGATTTTAGAGGTGGCATTAGGGGCTTTCGAGGAAGTAAAGAGGTTAGAGAAAGAAATTGAAAAAATAGGGCATGAGCTTGAGAAAAATTCTGATGAAGAGTTAGCGCATCTATATGCAGATAAACTGCATGAGCTTGAAATTTTAGGTGGTTATAACATACATCATAAGACCGAAGAAATATTGCAGGGCCTGGGATTTCCTAATGCTGATCTCACCAGGCCTTATAAAGAATTTAGTGGCGGCTGGAGAATGAGAGTGCTTCTTGCAAAAATGATATTAATGCAGCCTGATGTTTTGCTTCTTGATGAGCCGACAAATCACCTTGACCTACCTTCTATTGAATGGCTTGAAAAATACCTTCAGCATTATCGTGGGTCTGTTGTAATTGTATCTCATGACCGTTATTTTCTTGATCGCATGGTTACAAAGATTGTTGAACTATATCAGCAGGAACTCCATTTTTATACTGGTAATTATTCTTATTATTTGGAAGAAAAAATGCAAAGAATAGAATTACAAAAAAGAGCTTATGAAAATCAGCAGGATTACATCAGGCAGCAGGAAAGATTTGTGGAACGTTTTAAAGCGAAGGCTTCGAAGGCCGCCCAGGCACAGAGTATTATGAAACGGCTTGATAAGATTGAGCGAATTGAAAACACGGATCTTGAAAGGCCAAACATGCGAATAAATTTTACCGTTGGCGTTACGCCGGGAAGAACTATATCTACATTAAAGGACGTTTCAAAAACTTTCGGCTCCGTAAAAATTGTGGATCATGCAAAAGCTGAAATAAACCGGAGTGATAAGATTGGTCTGATAGGCGCTAATGGGAAAGGCAAATCAACACTTTTAAGAATTGTAGCAGGTACAGAAACTTTTGAGGGTGAAAGAATTGAAGGCCATAATGTACGGGATGCATTTTATGCCCAACATCAATTAGAAGCCCTAAACATAAATAATACAGTGCTTGATGAAATGAAAGAAAGCGGAAGTGGTAAGACCGAGCTCGAGCTTAGAACTTTGTTAGGTTGTTTTTTATTCAGTGGCGATGATGTTGAAAAGAAAATTAAAGTGTTAAGCGGAGGTGAAAAGGCCAGGGTTGCTCTTGCAAAAACTATTGTAAGCAAAGCCAATTTCTTATTGCTTGACGAACCTACGAATCACCTGGATATGCATTCCGTTGATTTGCTGATTGAAGCTTTAAATAAGTATGAAGGCAGCTATATTCTTGTAAGCCACGATCGCTACTTTGTAAATCAAACGGCTAATAAGATCTGGGAAATAGAAGATTATAAAATAAGAGAATTCGTGGGAACTTACGATGATCTTGAAATATGGAAACAAGAAAGGAAGACAATTGAAAATGAAAATTTAAAAAAAAAGGAAATAAATAGTGAGAAGAAAAATGTGGTGGTTGTAGATAAAAAATCAGTTAAAAATCCTTCTCAAAATAAAGAGGCTCAAAAGGAATTTCAAAAAATACAGAAGCGCTTTCAACAACTTGAACAACAAATTGAAGTTTTAAAAAAAGAAAAAAATATACTCGAATCCAATCTATCCTTGCCTGAGGTTTATTCAGATTCAAAGAGTTTTATTGATGCCGAAAAACTATATAATCAAAAAGCTGCTGAATTAAAAAAGGCCAATGGAGAGTATGAAGTCTTATTTGAAAAAATAATGGAAATGGAGAATGAAGCGGGCAGCTAATAAGCATAGAGATTGCTTTAACTAATTTATATTTGCCAATTAAATTTTTATAAATTGGCCCCGTAGCTCAGTGGATAGAGCAACAGCCTTCTAAGCTGTGGGTCACACGTTCGAATCGTGTCGGGGTCACCTTTATCTTTGTTGGGCAAACCAATGAATATATTTGAATTAAAGTCAGAGATGTTTCTTCAAAAATTAACTAACGATGGGTGTACAAATTGAAGAAAGCTGGAAGGAAGTACTCAAAGAAGAATTCGACAAATTATATTTTCAACAAATCATCACTTTTCTTAAAACGGAAAAATCAGCAGGAAAAATTGTTTATCCTCCCGGCCAGTTGATCTTTAATGCGTTTTATAAAACGCCTTTCCCGAAAGTAAAAGTTGTTATTATAGGCCAGGATCCGTATCACAATAAAGGGCAGGCGCATGGGTTAAGTTTTTCAGTACCGGATGGTGTGTCTTTGCCACCGTCTTTAATTAATATTTTCAAAGAACTAAAGGCTGATTGTGGGGTTGAGATTCCGGCTACAGGTAACCTTGAGAGTTGGGCCATGCAAGGCGTTTTATTATTGAACGCATCATTAACAGTAAGGCAAAACGAACCAGGAAGCCATAGTAAAATCGGGTGGCTTAAGTTCACTGACGGAGTTATAGAAAAATTATCTGAACAAAAAACAGGAATTATCTTTTTATTGTGGGGAAAATTTGCACAGGAAAAGCAATCTCTCATTGATGAAACAAAACACTTTATTCTTAAGGCGGCACATCCATCTCCATTCAGTGCTGATAAAGGATTTTTCGGTTGTAAACATTTTTCAAGAACAAATGAGCTCCTTTCCAATCAGAATAGACCACCCATAAATTGGAAACTTTAATTTATAAAGATTGAAACAAATAGCCGGAAGAATCTTTGCGATTTGGGCAATTATAATTTTCATCATTACATTAATTCCTGTAATGATCCCTATGTTGTTGATAGGATTTTATGATGAACCAAAAAGAACAAAGCTATTTAGAAAAATTTCAAACATATGGATGAAAATATTTTTTTTCCTCACGGGCTGTAGTCTTGAAACCAGAGGATTGGAACATTTTAAAAAAGGGGAAAAGTACATTGTTACCTGCAACCACAATTCTTACATGGACGTCCCGATAAGCACTCCATTTATTCCTGGACCAAACAAAACAATTGCAAAAGCTGAGATGGCAAAAATTCCTTTATTCGGCCTTGTCTATAAGCGCGGGTCAATACTTGTAGACCGGAAAGATAAAGCCAGCCGGCAAAACAGTTTTAAAAAGATGAAAGATGTTCTCAGTATGGGAATTCATATGTGTATATATCCGGAAGGAACACGTAATAAAACTTCACTGACGCTTAAAGAATTTTACGATGGCGCATTTAAGCTTGCTGTAGATACTCAAACTTCAATTTTGCCGGCATTAATATTTAATACTAAAAAAGTATTGCCTCCTGATAAAAGTTTCTTTTTCTGGCCGTCAAAAATGGGATTACATTTTTTGCCGGCAGTTGCAGTAACTAAGTCAGATAGTTTCGAAACAATAAAGGAAAAAGTTTTTAAAATAATGTCGGACTATTATTTACAACATACAAAATAACAGAACGTCTGGGAAGGGAATTGATGGCAATTCTTTACTCTATCATTTTATTTCTCATACCATAAGTTATTAAACCTCCAATTGTTTTTGCGCCTATCTTATTTTTCATGTTTTGCCGAATCGTCTCAATTGTACGTGGACTTAGGAAAATGATTTTTGAGATATCTTCAGTTGTCTTGTCTTCAGCCAATAATTGCAAAATCTTGAGTTCTTTTTCACTAAAGGAAATGGGAATGTGGGTACCATAATGCTGCCGCACATTTTTCTTCTGCATCAATTTTCCCATCACAGCATTATTGACCAGTTGATTGAAATAAAAATCTTCATTCATACATGTAAGAATCGCCTCATAGATTTCATCGGGATCCGTGGTTTTAGTAAGGTATGCGTTAGCGCCCATCTCCATCATTTTGCTAATCATTTGCTGATCGTCATACATTGTAAGAACGATTATTTTCAGGTCTTCATATTCTTTCCGCAGTAGCTCGATAGCATTGATACCATCTATTTCCGGCATCCGGATGTCCATTAATAAAACGTCTGGTTTTTTTATAGTTATTTTGTGTAAGAGATCCTTGCCATCTTCTGCCTCCCAAATCATCTTTAAGTTTTGCCTGGGTGAGAGGGCCATTTTAATTCCGTCTCTGAAAATTTTATGATCATCGGCAATGGCTATTTTAATAATTGCAGAGGCTAACGTGGAAGTTGGCATGATCATAATGGCTTAGTGGGTGGTTGTAAAAATATAAAACAATAACGAAGATTTTACGATTCTATTACTGAGTTTACTGGTTATTTTTCCGGGAAAAAGAACATTCATTAAGTATTTTTACAAATAGCGGGTT
>JBDUEG010000156.1:0-6832 GCA_040002575.1 Ginsengibacter sp. | reverse complement strand
TTCCTTTGTTTGATGCAACAGGATAATTCACAATAACAGTTGCGCCAGCGGCTGCGAGTGATTTAGCGACACCTGCACCAATTCCACTGCTGGCTCCTGTAACAATTGCAACCTGGCCTTGTAACTTTTTTTCCATTTTGATAAATTGATTTGAATAGTTTATAATTCCTAAAATTGATTAAGGTATATCCGAAGTTTCGGGGATTTGCTTTTCTAAGGTCTTTAAAGAAGCGTATATAAAATTCATCTTATTTTCAATGGGATACAAAACTATCGTACGATAAAAGATTGAATTGTCATGTTTTTGACAGCATTTAAAAAATATTTTTCAATTCCATCATAGGATTATTAAGCTCAATACGCTGACGGTTATAAAATAAGGCCTGAAACTTATTAAATTGCCCTTAAAAATTCTTCGACACTTAGAGCATCGCTTAACTTATACTTCCCTATGCGGGTACGGCATAAACTGCTTAGATAACCACCACAACCAAGTGCTTCTCCAAAGTCGTTTGCAAGGCTGCGTATATATGTCCCGGTTGTACATATGACTTTGAAAGATATTTCGGGCATTTCGATACCGGTAATCTCAAATTTATTTATTGAAATTTTCCTTGGCTCCATCACAACATCGATTCCTTTGCGAGCCAACAGATACACTGGTTTACCTTTTTGTTTTATTGCTGAATGTATAGGTGGGACCTGCATGATATCACCCGTAAACTTTTTTGTGGTGGAATGAATTAATTCTTCTGAAATATTATCAATCGGTTTGAAATTTCGAGGTTCACTTTCAAGATCATAGGTGGGCGTAGTGGCACCCAGGGTAATGGAACCTGTATATTCTTTTTCCTGCGCCATATACTCATTAATCTTTTTAGTGAATTTTCCAGTGCATACAATTAGTAATCCAGTTGCAAGCGGGTCAAGTGTTCCTGCATGTCCCACTTTCTTTATTTTGATTGCATTGCGAATCTTCCTCACAACATCGAATGATGTCCATTCTAATGGCTTATTTATAAGTAAAAGTCTTCCTTCTTCAAAAGTGTTTTCAGCCATTAGAAAATTAAATTGCGTGCCTCGTTTTTAGCTCGAGATATTTATTAATTGTGTTTACAGTAAGTTTTTGCGGAGAGGTTAACAAGGACAGGATTCCATATTTGGACAGTTCTTTGGCAATGAGTCTTTTTTCAAAAGCAAACTTCTCTGCTATTGTTTTAATATACACCTCTTCAACGTTTTTTGCATGAGAATTCAAAAGTTTATCTAGTTCAGTATTTTCAAAAAATACTACCAGTAATAAATGATGGTTTGCAAGCGATCGCAAATAATCAAGTTGCCGGTTCAATCCTGACAGCGATTCAAAATTTGTAAAAAGTATAAGAAGGCTCCGGTGTTTAATACGATTGCGAATTTGCATATATAGCATTTCAAAATCGCTTTCAAGGAAACCGGTTGTTTGATTATAGAGCAACTGTAAAATATTTTCTTTCTGAACCGGCTTCTTATCTGCGGCAAGTATAGAGCCCATGGTGTTTGAAAATGTTATTAGTCCTACACGGTCTTGTTTTTTAAGGCAAACATTGCTAAGCACGAGACAACTATTTATAGCATGATCAAGCAACGTTAAACCTCCGAATGGCATTTTCATAAGGCGGCCTTTGTCAATAATGCAATACACCTGCTGTGACCTTTCATCCATAAAATTATTTACCATCAGGCTCCCCCTTCTTGCTGAAGCCTTCCAGTTTAGTGTGCGGATATCATCTCCGCTTACATATTCTTTAATCTGCTCAAACTCCATGCTCTGGCCTATCTTGCGCATCCGGCTGCTGCCACTTTCATGTTGAATAGTAGCGTTTGACAGCAGCTCATACTTATGGAGCTGTACAAAGGACGGATACACGTGAATGGTTTCATGAGCATCGTTTGTTATCTTCCTGCTGACAAATTTCAATGGAGATGAAATAAACAAATGGATATCACCGAAATGATATTCACCTCTTTCGAGGGGGCGCAAGTACCATTGAATTTTTTTTTGTTGCCGCGCTTTTAAAAAAAGATATTTCTCCCAGTTCCTCACCTGGAACTGTGGAGGTAATTCATCTATAATTTTTATATTAACAGGAAAAGAAAAATCATTTTTTACGACGAGCTCAATTTTGTTTTCATCGCCGTTACTTAACCTTCCGGCAGTATTTCTTCTTGCTGATGCACCTTTTTTTGGAAGGAATAAAATATTATAATCAATGATGCATAGAATAATGAAAACAAAAAAACCTATTACAGCGACGGACTCAAGAGCGGGAATGTAAAAAGATATGATGAACAGTAGCACGTATGCGAGTATGGATGCATAAAACCTGGGAGTGAGAAAGAGGTTTCCGAAATATTTTTTTAAAAAGTTCATTCTTCTGTGTCTGAAATTTTGTTAGGCGAAGTGTATTGCACAGATAATATCAGTGATTAGAAATTACAAGTAATCATCTTGGCACTTCGATACTGCTTATTATATTTTGAATCAACTCGTCCGGTGTAATACCTTCCATTTCCTTTTCAGGAGTAAGTATTATTCTATGACGGATCACCGGAGTTGCCATTTCAACTATATCTTCCGGCTTCACAAAATCCCTTCCTTTTATTGCGGCATTTGCCTTTGCGGCTCTTAATATAGCAAGTGAGGCACGGGGCGATGCGCCTAAAAATAAAGAAGAATTGTTTCTTGTTTCATTTACAATTTTTGCAATAAACTCTACCAGCTTTGGGTCTATAAGCACATTTTGTATCGTTTGCCTGTAGAGCAATACATCATCAGGCGAAATAACTTTCTTTACATCTTCAAGCAATATGTTTTGCGCAAGCGACTGCTGGTTCAACAGAATATTTATCTCCTCCTCAAGAGATGGATATTTTACATTTATCTTGAATAGAAACCGGTCCAGCTGTGCCTCAGGCAGCCTGTAAGTACCTTCCTGTTCAATAGGGTTTTGGGTCGCCAAAACAATAAAGGGATACTCCATTATATGAGTACTTCCGTCAATGGTAACCTGCCGCTCTTCCATCACTTCAAACAAGGCTGCCTGCGTTTTTGCCGGTGCACGATTTATTTCATCTATTAAAATTATGTTACTGAAAATGGGGCCTTTTTTGAACTGGAATTCTCCGACGCCAGGATTAAATACTGATGTGCCTAATACATCGCTTGGCATAAGATCGGGTGTAAATTGAATGCGGGAGAAGTCTGCATCTATAATCTTCGCCATTAGTTTAGCGGTAAGGGTTTTAGCAACACCGGGAACTCCTTCAATTAAAATATGGCCATCGCACAATAAGCCAATCATAAGCATGTCTACCATTTCATGCTGCCCGACAATCACTTTGCCGATTTCATTTCTTATAACATTCACAGCATCGTTAAGAGGGCCGAGATCAATCCGTTGTTCAAACACGTTTTCTTCCATCAGTTTTTATTTTATAGAAACTTTCTATTTCTGTATTTAGCTTTAATAGTTCGGCATCATCTACTTTCTTTGAGTCCATTATTTTTTGTATCAATGAAAAGAGGTGTTGGGTTTTTTCCTTTGAAACGCCAGTCTTGCCCGCAAGAGAGTTAATAAATTCATCATTAATAACTGCAATGCTTATAAAATATTTATTCCGTATATGCTCGTAGAAATAAGTGATCATCTTCTCGGCTATATGCCGGTTATCTTTTTTTTGAAGATATAATCTTCCTACAGTTTCGGTAAAAGTAACGGTTGTGTTTACATTAGGCTTTACGACCGGTATTATTCTCTGCCTTCTTTTTATATTAAATAAAATAAATAATAACAAGCCAGCTAATGCGACATAAAAGGCCCAGAGTAACGGAGGATTTTTCTTTATGACATTTAAGGATGAAAAATTATCATCCGAAGTACTATCATTATTTCTGCGCCGGGAAGAGCCGGAACTCTTGTAATACTCATCCCAATAGATATTTTTCGGATCAGACCTCAGGTAAGAAATTACATTTTCAAAGTACTTATTATTATCGTCCGTTAGTAAAAAATAATTTCCAAAAATGCGGGGAGCCACATGAAGATAAATGCGCCCTTTGCCCGAGAATAAAACAATATAATTTGGAGCCTTCGCTTCATTAGTTCCCAGCACCCTCGTAAATGCTGTATCGTAGTCAACCAGGGCATTAAGAAAAGGATAATAATAATAGCTGTAAGAGGGTGCAGTGAAATCTTTCCCAAAGTACATGCTCACCCGGGTGTCATGCATATTGCCCTTTAACTCTTCAATAATTTCCTGCTGTCGCTCCGTATTACAATTTATATTTTCAAGCAATCTGTTATCAATATAATCAGCGGAAATAAAAAGATCATTCCCCGCTTTTACATAATCCAAAAAAGCTTTTACCTCAGCGTAGTTCAGGACGAGGTTTTTTGTAACAAGGAAATACAGGGAATACTTTTTACCAGATGAATAAGAACTTATATTCTTCCAAACTTCATCGAATGGATCGGTAATATCCTCAACGTACCGGTCACCAAATAAATGCCTGAATTCGTTGTAAGCAATGAACGTTCCAAAGGGTTCCTTATCCCCTTTCCGATAATTTTCATTCAGTGGCGGAAGTGCATGTTTGCCGGCATTCCTGCAGCCGCCGCAAGCAATCAAAACTGCAATAAACAAAAGCCTGTATATAAAAAATATTTTCAGAAAATTATACTTTCTTGTTAAACGAATTGAATTGTTCTTTAAGCTGCTCATAGTGTACGGAGCTTACCACAAACTTTCCATACCATACGTATTCATAATTAAGAGTGAGTGAGGCAAACTGCTGCATATAATTTTGTTTGGATAACTCCCTTACATAACTGTAATTTGTTTTCTCAGGTGAATATAAAATCAAATCTTTATCAGCAAGTTTTTTGAGAGTTTGCAAATACAAATATCTTGTCGATAAATTATAATCGCTTTTCGATTCTGCTTCCCGAATAAGATTTTCATACGCCGAATGTTCATTTAATCCTTCGGGTTCAATGTTGGCCTGTTCCTCCGGGATTTTTGTGTTTGTCTTCGCAAATATTCCATTGGCAAAGAATAATTTATAAATGATAAAACCTATAAAGAAAATGGCAAGGGCCCAAAAAAACATTTGTAAGGGCAAACCGTTAAGAAACTTTCCTGAATTTTTATTTGAAGAAGAAACTTTCCTTGTTTTTTTTCCTGTGTTCTTATCAATACTTACCGTATCCATTTTTAGGTCCTTTTCATTCCTCAAAAGACTATCGAGATATGCTATGTATGCAAAGTCGCGGCTGCTTTTCCATTTTTGTAATGAATCGTTATCTATATTAAAAGCTGTTTTGCTGAGGGTGGTATCTTCCGGTACATCAGCCAACAAATCTATTGAGTCTTCGTAATCTGATGAGTAAGTCGAGTCAGATTGAATCCCGGTTGAATCCTGGGCAGAAGAATAGCTGCTAAAGCATGATAATAAAAGCGTTACAATAAAAAGTCTGAAGGAGTTACAATTCATAGACGATCCCATTCTTAACAATTTTTCCATCTGCAAGCACAACACCTTTTTTATGCAAGCGAAGTGGATACAATACAAAATACCATAAAATAAAAAAGAATGAACCGCTAAGAATAATAATACTTATGGGAACCGGCAGGCCAAGATCATGAGAATCTTTTTGAAATGTGTTGCTCATAAGGTGTGTGACATAGCTTTCGAAAAATGCGGCCACAATAAATAGCGGGACGAGGCTTACACAAATTTTCATAGCGTCTTTTGCAGATCTTAAAAACGAATGCCTTCTTGTAAACGTGCCAGGAAAAAGCCATCCGAAACCAAGTATAAGCCCTGCGCAGCTTGCTATTACAACAGATGATATTTCAATAGTACCATGAATCCATATGACTAAAACTGATTGCCACCCGAGCCCTTGCGAAAAAAATATGTATTGAAAACACCCCAGCATAATTCCATTGGTCCACATGAGAAGAATGGTACCTATTCCAAACAAAACTCCAAACACAACTGCTTTGAAAGCAACACTAATATTGTTGTAAGCAATACGGACCAGCATGGAAAACGGGTTATCATCTTTATATACACCAAACGGATCTCCTTTGCGAATACGTGAAATAGTATCGTCGTAATAACCTTGTTGCACCTTATGATTAAAAAAATCCGGTGCGTAGTTAGGATCAGTCGTTGAAGAAATAACACCAATGGCAACAAATGAAACAAACAAGATAAACGTAAACAGAAAGACTTTGTGATAACGACGAAAAAGCAATGGTAATTCGTACCTCCAGAACAACCAAATCCTGGAATATCTTTGTTTTTTATTTTGATAGATGCTTTGATAGATTCCCGCTGCTATACCATTGATCCAGCGGGTGACTTTGCTTTGAGGATAATAGGTTTTTGCATAAGAAAGATCATCGAGCAAAGTGATAAACCTGTTGGCCATTTCATCAGGGTCTTTTGTTTCTTCCTGCTGATATTGATTCCATTTATCAACATTTTTTTTAATAAACCTTGCCTCACGCATTGCATAAAATTAGCGAAAAAGCAAACCTATAGCATTTGGTAAAGCGTAATAAAAAAAATTATCACATTGTCTTTCAAAAATAATAATTTGCCTGATGTCCGTTATACAGATAGCCACTCCTTTTAATATTGATCTTGAATTTGAAATTGCAGAATTTCATAAACGGCTTTTAGCATACCTGGTTGATTTTTTATTACTAATACTGTTTTTTATCAGTATGAAATATTTTTATTATGGAGGCTTTAATGTTGCCAGCGAATATGAATTGAAAA
>JBDUEG010000155.1:0-6835 GCA_040002575.1 Ginsengibacter sp. | reverse complement strand
TAATTAGCTAATGTGAGAGATAAATGATACTAGCAGATTTTTCGTATCATGAAATTTTTTTAGGGGAAGTATTTAGTTAATTGGCTAATCAAATTATTTTGCAAAACTTAAAGCGCAATCAAATTTATTTTCACCTGTTCCTAATTCTTCCGCGGCAGAATTACTGATGATCACGGCAAGGCCGGAATTTTGTTTTATATCAGGAATAGCGTCAAGCACTTTTACAAAAACACTTTTGCCTGAACTATTATCCGTGACCTTAATAATCGTACCCGGCAGAGCGTCATTATTGAAACAATAATATTTACCGTCCTGCCAGCCACTTGTTGATTTAAATACACTGGCACTTCCGGTTTCATTTACCGGAGCTTTCCTTTCTACCTGGTCGTTGTATAATTTTTTAAAGTAGCCTCCCGAAAAATTTATATTGCTTTTTGTTTTAACTGTTTCTATTCTTATAGGTGATTGTTCAACTTCTTTTGCTGTAACGTTATTTTCTTCTTGTTTTTGAGCATCCGGGTTTTTTACCGGGGGCAATATCTCCGGATTAATATCTGGCTTTACAGACTCAGATTTAGATTCAGATTTGACTGCCGGATTTGCATTCGTCGAAGATGTAGCTACAACGGCGGACTGATCTTTATTAACTTTCAAATAGCCGATAATTAAGGGGGTGCCAATGCTCACCTCATCTGACTGAAGATGATTCCATTTTTTTATTAGTGCAAGTGGCACTTTGTTATAATTAATACTGATTCTATATAAGCCTTCTTTGGGTGCCACCGTATGATGAACCGGAAGCAACACTTCATTTTGGCTTGCAGGTGTAGCTTGCGAAAAATTATTTTCATTAAGTGGTATTCTGATTGTTTGGCCAACGCTTAGCCCGTTTTCAAATTGAAGATTGTTATACGCTGCAATATCCTTCGGCGGTAAATTATACATTCTGCCGATGCTATAGAAATTCTGCTTTGGTGCTATTACATGTTCTAAGTAAAGTTTAGAGCCGGTTCCCTTAATTTGTAAATCAATGTGTTGAGCAAAAGAAACGGTTGCTGAAAAAAATATGGCTACAATAATGAGAAGCAACTTTGACATACGTAAATTTTTGAGGTATACAATGAGACGTATTTCCAATAAAAATATTGTTCATAACACTGCCGGCAAAGATGAGTTAAAAATAATAATTCTGAAAAAAGACAAGCCTAATTGATATTTAGTTTAACAACTTATAAAAGCAAGGCGATTATAATCTTTGTTGCCATTTGGTAACCATTTCATTCTTCCAATTCACAAAATTTCCCGCAATGATATTTTCTCTTGCCTTTGTAACAATATGAAGATAAAATGCAAGATTGTGGATACTGGCAATTTGCAAACCTAATATCTCTTTTGATTTAACCAGGTGTCGCAGGTACGCCTTGCTATAGTAGTTACTAACTTCACAATCAATTCCATCGTCCAATGGTGAAAAATCCTTTTCCCATTTTTTATTATCAATATTGATTACGCCACTACTTGTAAATAACATCGCATTCCGCCCATTGCGGGTTGGCATTACACAATCGAGCATATCAATTCCGTAGGATATGCATTCCAGGATATTCCACGGAGTGCCCACGCCCATTAAATATCGCGGCTTTTCCGAAGGAAGGTTGTCGCAGCATAGTTCGCATATCTCATACATTTTTTCTGTGGGCTCACCAACGCTGAGGCCCCCAATTGCATTGCCGGTTGCATTTTTTGAAGAAATATATTGGCATGAAAACTTTCGGAGATCATGATGAACGCCACCTTGTACTATGGGGAATAAATTTTGTGAATATCCATATTTATCTGTAGTACTATTGAACCTGGTAAAGCATCGGTCAAGCCAACGATGGGTTAATTCCATTGATGTTTTTGCATAATCATATTCGCTCCCGCCGGGAGGGCATTCATCAAATGCCATAATAATATCTCCTCCTATAACCCTTTGAATATCCATTACAATTTCCGGTGAAAATAAATGAGTACTGCCATCAATATGACTCTGAAAAATTGCGCCTTCTTCTGTTAACTTACGGCTACCGCTAAGCGAAAAAACCTGGTACCCCCCGCTGTCTGTCAGTATAGGTTTATCCCAGCTCATAAATTTATGCAGGCTGCCGGCGGCTTCTAATACATCAAGGCCAGGTCGTAAATATAAGTGATAGGTATTCCCAAGAATTATCTGTGCTTTTACATCCTGCAATAATTGTTTTTGAGTTACAGCTTTCACGCTGCCAACCGTACCAACCGGCATAAACATTGGAGTTAATATTTCTCCATGATCAGTGTTGATCTTTCCAACTCTTGCTTTAGAGTTTTTATCAGTAAGCTCAAGATCAAATTTTAATGCACTCATAAATGCTTATTATGGGAGGCTACGTAATGTGTTGAAATGAGGTAACAAGGAAAACATCGTAGTTAAAACTAATCACTTTCAAATCAAAGAAAACAACAAATAAAAATCTCATTCAACTCACCTATTTTTACCGCTTATGAATTGGGCAGAACTAACTTCACACTGGTGGAACTGGCTTTTTATTTCTTTTTGTCTTATAACTGCAATTCAGCTTTTTTTCTACCTTTTTTTCTTTTTACGCCTGGCTCTTTTTAATAAAAAAAACAGGAACATCTCTCAAACGCATCCGGTTTCAGTTATCATTTGCGCTAAAGATGAAGCAGGAAATTTAGTAAAAAATCTTCCCGGTTCCCTTGTTCAAAAATATACAACGACGCATGAAGTTATTGTCGTAAACGACAACTCATTTGATGAAAGCAAATATATACTCGAAGAGTACCAAAGAACATTTAAGCATCTGCAATTAGTGGAATTAAAACAGGAAGCCAGGTTTATACAAGGGAAAAAATTTCCATTAAGTATTGGGATTAAAACAGCTAAGCATGAAATAGTTTTACTTACAGATGCGGACTGTGTTCCTGCCAGTGAATTTTGGATTGAGAAAATGCAGGAGGGATATTATGACGGAATAGAAATTGTATTAGGCTATGGTGCTCTTCATAAAAAGAAAGGATTTTTTAATAAGATGGTAAGATGGGAAACGTTTCATACAGCTTTACAATACCTCTCGTATTCCCTGGCAGGTTTGCCTTATATGGGTGTCGGCAGAAATTTAAGTTATAAAAAAACAGTTTTTTTCAGGCACAAAGGATTTTCATCGCACAACAATGTGCCTGGTGGCGATGATGATCTTTTTATAAATAAAGCTGCTACTAAGAAGAACACAAATGTTGTAATTGACAAAGAGGGGTTTACCTTATCACAGCCAGCCATCACATGGAAACATTGGAGAAAACAAAAAACACGTCACTATACCACGAGCAAATATTACAAAACATCTCACAAATTATTTCTCGGATCATACGCCTTCTCTCAATTTTTTTTCTATCCATTATTTATTGCAGCCCTCTTGTTTTTCAACTGGAAGTGGGTAATGATTGTTTTTGGGATTCGTTTTATTGTACAGGCTTTCACATTATTCAGAGTAACAGAAAAACTGGATGAAAGAGATTTGTTTCCGTGGTTTGTCTTTTTTGATGTGTGGATGTTCTTTTATTATATTTTATTTGCTTCAGCACTTTATAAGAAGCCTGCAAATCAATGGAAGTAGAAGTTGTGGATTTAATATATAAAGCATCGTAACAGTTCGTAATTGTAGCAATGGAAATCATCACTAAATATTTTTCAGATTTCACCGAAAAGCAGATGAAACAAATTGACATGCTGCAATCGCTTTACAGGGAATGGAATCAAAAAATAAATGTTATCTCGAGGAAAGACCTTGATAATTTTTATGAGCATCACGTGCTGCATTCCCTTTCCATTGCCACACAATTTAATTTTCCATCCGGATTTGAAATAATGGATCTAGGCACCGGCGGGGGATTTCCCGGAATTCCGTTAGCTATTTTTTTCCCGGAAGTACAGTTTCATTTGGTTGACAGCATCAATAAAAAATTGAAAGTAGTTGAGGCTGTGATTGCCGAAGCCGCCTTAAAAAATGTCACAGTACAGCATTCGAGAGCAGAAGATATTCGCAATAAGAAGTTTGACATAATAGTATCCCGGGCTGTGGCACCGTTAAAAGATCTATGGTTTTGGAGTAAGCCCTTGCTAAAAAAGAAACCAGTAAATGAACCAAAGAAGCTGACAGGTCTTATTTGTTTAAAAGGTGGTGATCTTTCGAAAGAAATTTCTGAAAGCAACTGCAGGCCTCGTATATGGGAAATAGAAAAGATATTTGAAGAGCATTTCTTTAAAGAAAAATTTATACTCCAGGTTACTTCTCAATAAATTTAATCAGCCAATTGTCGGTCTGCGGTGTATTGCCAATAGGAAACGGATGCTTAAAGCCGGTGTCTGTGAAGCCAAACTTTTTATAGAAGTTTATGGCTCTTTCATTATGCTCCCACACGCCCAGCCAAATTAATTCGTATCCTTTATCGGCTGCAAATTGTAATGCAAATTGCATTAATCCTGCTCCTACTTTTTTTGAATGATATTCTTTCAAAACGTAAATCCTTTTTAACTCGATACTCTTGTGATTTTTGACTTCAGGTATGCTACTTTCATCTTCTTTAATACGCATGTAGCCCGCAGCTTCATCGTCAATAAAAGCAATGAAATAGAAATCGTTTGAATCCTGCAATTCTTCAGTTACCAATGCTTCACTATAGTATTTATCGATGAAGTCCTGCATGTCATCCTCTGTGCAGGTTCCCTGAAAAGTATCAGAAAAAGTAATACTGCTTAATTCCGATATTATTTTGGCGTCACCAGTAACGGCTCTTCGTATTTGCAAGGTTTGCTTTACCAATTTAATTTGAGTGTATTGTTTTTTTGATCAATGTCAGCCAGCCTTTTTGTCGGATCAATTTCAGCAAGAACCAGGTCAGTAAGAGGGTGCTTAAACTCAACAGTGTAAGTTGGATTTGTCCAATTCCATTCTTCATGTACCGTTCGCGGTTCATTATTTTCAGATGGCTTATTGCCAAACATCAGGTCTAGCGGAATGTGATGCATTTCTTTTGAACTATCTTTAAAAGTAAGCTCTAAGTCAACAGGCATAGGCATTTGGCCAATTCTTCTTAACCTGATTTTTGATGTGCCATTTTCCTGCCATAGACTGTCGATGCTATAATCTATGGTTTTAGTTGTGTACACCCAATACTCTTTGTACCAGTCAAGTTGAATGCCACTCACATCCTGTGCAACTTTTACAAAGTCTGATGCGTTAGGGTGTTTAAATTTCCAAAGCCTATAATATTCAAGTAGTATTTTATCTCTCACAGAATCACTAACGATATAACCTAGTTGTTCAAGGAATATATCTCCTCTTGAGTATGCGTTGATGCTATATCCCACATTCGTATTATAATGATCGGAATGCGTACTTAGCGGTTCGGCGAGCTTTTGCTTCACTAAGAAATAATAGCCACTATATGAATCTGCATGATTTTCCGGAAGGTCTTTTGCTATTTCGTTTGTTGCATTCAATGCCTTCTGGTAGTATGCGGTCACTTCACCCTCTGCAAAAGTTGTGAAGCCCTCATCCATCCACGGGTACAGGCTTTCATTGGTACCCATCATCATCTGATACCAGGTATGCATCCACTCATGAAAAACGGTTCCAAGGCTTGGCCCTTTTATTAATGTTGCCATTGGATATTCCATGCCTCCATCGCCACCTTGTATAAAAGAATATTGAGGGTAAGGATATTTGCCAAATCGCTTTTCGATATAAGGTAACACGGTTACTGCTGCATCTGCAACTTTCTCCCACGCTTTTTGAAGTGAGTCTACCTTTTTGTAAACAATATTAAGCGTTACTCCATCTTGCATTCTTACAATATGCTCGTAGTTTGGATCAGCAGCCCAAACAAAATCATGAATATTATTTCCTGCAAAATGCCATGTGCGTTTTCCTGAAGAAATGGTTTTCAATGGAGTGCCGGGTTTATCATAGCCCCAGCCAATCTGCGCAGCATTTTGTAACACCCCGGTTCCGGCAAGCTTATAAGATTTATCAATTGTAATTGTTACATCATAATCTCCCCAAATTCCATAAAATTCCCGTGCCACATACGGTGTAGGATGCCAGCCTTCATAGTCATACTCGCAAACTTTTGGGTACCATTGACTCATGCTATAGCGAATGCCTTCAGCGTTATCACGGCCGCTTCGCCTTACCTGTAGAGGGATCTGCGCCTCAAAGTCAATCAAAAAATTCTCGGTGCTCTTTGGCAAAATAGGTTTCGTAAGATCAACCTCCAGGATTGTCCCGTGCAATTTTAAAGGTTGCTCTATTCCGTTTAATTTTATGGATTTGATTTTTTGGTAGCCAATCTCGTCGGAGCTTAATTTTGATATCCGATCCTTAACTCTCGGGTCCCAATCGGGTCTTCCATTCACTAATATTTTACCAAGTTCCTGGCTTCTTATGTCCATTTCGCTTCCTGGTTGAAACGCGTTCCAATACAAATGAATAAATATACGATCAAGCTTATCCGGCGAGTTATTTGTATATGCGATTTTTTGCAGGCCTGAAAAGCGATTTGTTTTTACATCAACATCTACATTCATATCATACTTTATTCGTTGCTGCCACCGATCGGGTTGTGCAGAAAGAAAAGATAGTAGTAAGAAATTAAAAACAAGAGCGAGACTGAGTTTTTTCATATTAATGGCTGACTTTTTAGAGCGACAAACATCGTAAAATAGAAGTTATGAAAAAAACAAAGTTCAAAGTGAAGGATTGTAAATCAGGTAGGTCGAATGTTTAGAATTTAC
>JBDUEG010000154.1:0-6900 GCA_040002575.1 Ginsengibacter sp. | reverse complement strand
TACCGGTTCTTTCGTTGGCATAATTGGTAGCGTTGACATTAAAAAGATTTTTAAACGAAATTTTATTGTTACTTCCCAGTTGCAATGTCACGTTTGCAAGGCCGCCCCATAGTACATCCTTGATGTATTTCTTATCGCTGTAATCAAACACGATAGATGGCTGCAAATTTTGTACACTGAATATCCTGTTATTAATGTAGTCTGTGCGCTTGTTTGACTGATTGTAGTTTATCGCAAAGACGGCACCTAGCTTGCTTTTCTCTCCAAGCTTTTGATTAAAGCCACCACTTATTTGTACGTTGGTGTTAAGTACAGGAAAAAAGTTAGATCCGTTTTTATCAGCACTCCATACATTTTTAAATAATTTACCCAGTTCAGTTTTATCAGCATTACTCATACCAGTAAATTTCGACTTTACAGGTAATGCACCAGGTATTTCCCTAAACCCGTCATCTATTCCAAGCCAATCAAGCTTTCCGCCTTTATAGGTATAAAAATCTTTACCAATAGTTTGTGTATTGAAGCCTGTGCCTAATACTACATTCAGATAATTTTTTGCAGGAACATCTTTTGTGTTTACCTGTACAAGCCCGCCCGCCCACTCTCCGGAAAGCTCAGGCACAAATGCTTTGTTGATGATAATATTGTCAATCATTCCGGCAGGAAAAATGTCAAAAGAAAAAGTTTTTCTATCAGGCTCGGTTGTACCTAACAAAATACCATTTAGCATGGTTTGGTTATAGCGGTCGCTTAAGCCTCTTACAATAAGATATTTACCTTCCTGTATAGAAGTCCCGGGAACTCTTTTCAAAACTTCACTGGTATTTTTATCGGGAGAGCGTTTAATGCTTTCCGCTGAAACAACCTGTGCAACCGTATTTGTATTTTTTTGATAAGCTATTAAAGCAGCTGTTGTTTCCTCGCGACGGGTTGTTCTTATTATAATTTCAGCCTCAGTCTTTGTAGCCGTCTCCATTACCACATCAAGGTTGGTAAGTGTATTATTCGCCACTTCTACATTTTCAATTTCTTTGGTTTGATAACCAACAGAAGAAACCCTGATAACTTGTGGTTTAGCTGCAGGTAACGTAAGAACAAAACGTCCGTCAAGATCGGAAGCAACACCTTTACTATTTCCACCCACAGTTACCGAAGCTCCTGTTAAAGGTTTACCGGTAGTTGCGTCAGTTATTTTGCCTTCAATCTTTCCTGTTTGTGAGTATGAAGAGAGAGAAATTGCCGTAAAAAAAATCAGGTATAATATATGTCTCATGCACCATTTTTTTGATGCTGCAAAGAGAACAATTGTATGTTAAGGAAGGGTTACCTCAATGTTATGTAAACGTTATGTTAACAGGGAAGCACTGGGGTTTAAATACTTTCTTCAGGTTATAAAGCGATAGGGATAATTCAAAATCTGAATTGCAGCCTGCAAGTAAAAATATCGTCTTTCACATCTGCAGTATAGCCAGTTAATTGTGTTTGTTCATTCCATACTTTATCGTACCAAAGCATGAGTTTCACATTTTCGTTGATGTAATGGATATATCCAAATCCTAAAGTGGAAAATTTTATATCAGCATTGGTCAGACTATTACCGGTTTTTCCAATATCTTTTTTTGACACATTGATATTTGGATCGTACCAGTCATACTTAATAATTAACTGGTGAGCACGGCTTATAAAATTTTGAAGAAAATAGAAATAAGCACCATCAAATCTTCTTATATAATAGCTGCCGCTGGCATCCGGCAATACTGGCGGTGTCTCAGTAGTATTAGCTAGCCCCGTCTGTTTGCCTGTGATGTATTCTGCACGAAACTCGGTAAAGCCAGGCTTACATTTTATCTTTAGTTGCGCATCAGCACCATAATATTTTCGAGGTGCTATTTTGCCAAGATTGTTTATAGTTGAGTCAACATTGAAACTTTTTGTGAGATCATTTATAGAGTAAATGTATCGTGTGCTTTGAAGAAGACCTCCGTTGAGATACGACGCTGCAAAAGAAAGAAAGAGATTTCTTTTGATGGGATATGGCTTAAGGCCAGCCCTTGCGATAAAGTCTTTATGGCTGTCAAAATCACCTGGAGCTGTAAGGCCTTGACCATTAAAAAGGCCTGCATCAACCTTTAGGTAACGAAGTGGATGGTTTTGCTTGCGGGGCTCGAAAGATACCATTGCTCCAAGATCACGTTCCGTTTTCATTAGAATCTGGCTCATTCTCCCCCGCTCGGGACTTTCTCTGTCAGAAGAAGATAGGTTAAGCTCGTAACTAAAAGGCCTTGCGAACATGCCAAAGGCAAAGGAGAAAAGCTGGTACTTGTTTTCAAATATTCTTCCCCAAAAATCTCTTATAAAAACGCCTCGTTCGGTGCCATCGAACTGGAAAACAAACTGAACCGAGGCTTTATCATTTTTATTGAAATGAACATAATCAAAGCGAATTCTGCCCCTGCGAAGCATAATTCTATTATTGACATTAAGCGCAAAATCCCCACCATTAAAACTTTTAGCACCTTTTTCCTGTGCCACTTGAAATTGTGGCTGCATGTAACCTGCTATTCTTATATGATCAAAGCGTTGAGAAACCGACAGGACTGACTTTCCTACGTCAGTAGTTGTGTCCACCATGTCCATAAGGAATTGGGAGTTGCATTGAAAAAAAAACACCGAAAACAGGGTAGCAAGGGCAAATCGCATATTAATTAAAAAAAATATTTTCCAAATATAATTCAAATGATATCTTGTGTTAAGAAATCATTAACAAACCCAAAAAAGGGATTATAGAAAACGATAATCCTACTTTTGCGCAAAATTCTCTTTCATGGCCTTGAATTCGATTTTAAAAATTTTTCTTCCAAAGGATAAAGTTTTTTTCCATTTGTTTGAAAATGTGTCAGAAACGGTAATCCAGATGGCTGCAAAACTTAAGGAAGTCGTACATGAAAAAGAGTTTGAAAAGCGTGCAGTTCTTATAAAGGAAATCGAAGACCTCGAGCATGTAAATGATGACTATACACATCGTATTTTTACAGAGCTGGGAAGAAATTTTATTACACCATTTGACAGGGAAGACATCCATTATCTCGCTACTGCTTTAGATGATATTTGCGATTATATCTACGCTTCTGCCAAAAAAATAAATTTTTATAAAGTGAATCCGGATGACGTTGGCTTTCATAAGATGGCCGACCTCATTTTTAGCAGCTGCAACGAAGTAAGGAAAGCTGTTGCAGAGCTCAGGGATATGAAAAATTTACGGAAGATCACGGATGCGATGGTAGCCATAAATAGTATTGAAAACCAGGCCGACGATATCTTCGATATGAGCATCGAAAAACTTTTCGAAACAGAACCTGATGCAAAGGAAGTAATTAAAAAAAGGGAAATATACCAGGTAATGGAAATAGTAACCGATAAGTGCGAAGATGCCGCCAATGTAGTAGAATCAATCATAATTAAATACGCGTAACTAATACAATAATTAGCTAGTGTGCTAATATGCTAATTAAATCGCCACCTGATTAGCAGACATCACATTGGCACTTTAGCACATTATTAAGATGACTTTTCTCATTGTTGTTATTGCCCTTGCTCTTATTTTTGATTACATCAATGGATTTCACGATGCCGCTAATTCCATCGCAACTGTTGTTTCAACGAAGGTTCTAACACCTTTCCAGGCAGTAATGTGGGCAGCTCTCTTCAATTTCGTTGCCTTTTTTATTTTTAAAGATCATGGTGTTGCTAAGACTATATCAAAACTTGCCAAGCCTGAATTTGTAACAATGGCGGTCGTCTTCTCCGCACTTATTGCTGCTATCATGTGGAATCTTCTCACCTGGTGGCTTGGTATTCCTTCTTCATCATCACATACATTAATCGGTGGCTTTGCCGGTGCTGCTATTGCTCATGCAGGATTCAATGCCGTAAACGCAGAGCCTGTGCTTAAAACGGTCGGATTTATTTTCATTGCTCCTTTAGTGGGCATGGTGTCTGCATATATTATATCACTATGGTTTATCAATTCGTTTCGTAAGGGCCCTATACCAAAAGTAATTTCAATTTGTATTGTTATCCTGGTGATTTGGTTTCTCTATGATATACTGGAGTTTGATAATTCCAAAATAGTATCACATTTTGATAGCTATCCATTGCGGGTACTATTTTTCCCCGGAAATTTTAAATGGATATTACTTTCCTTTATCCTATTGGTGATGGCGGTCTTTACTTTTTATCTTAATTCTTTAAATACCATCAGGTCACACAGGTGGTTTAAAAGGCTGCAGCTCGTCTCTTCTGCCGCATTCAGTATAGGCCATGGTGGAAACGATGCTCAAAAAGTTATGGGAATTATTTTTGCTGCTCTTGTTGCAAATGGAAGCATTACGGAAGATTCACCCATGCCTTTTTGGATTCCCATTTCCTGTTATTCTGCCATCGCTCTTGGAACCATGAGTGGCGGCTGGAAAATAATAAAAACGATGGGTACCCGCATTACAAAGGTCACTCCTTTCGAGGGAGTTGCGGCAGAAACTGCGGGAGCCATTACATTATTTATCACCGAGGCCTTAAAAATACCTGTGAGTAGTACTCATACCATTGCAGGCTCAATTATAGGAGTAGGTGCTACTAAAAGATTGTCGGCTGTCCGCTGGGGCATTACTGTAAATCTATTGTGGGCCTGGATACTCACTATACCCGTTAGCGCTTTGCTTGCAGCTGCAGTTTACGCACTGGTAAGCTTATTTATACAGTAACACATAATTTATTCTTCCTACCTTATTTATTTTTCTTTCTTTTGTGCTATGATGAAAATATTGGTTACAGGGGGATGCGGCTACATCGGAGCTCATACAATCGTTGACCTTATTGAAAATGGTTTTGAACCCATTTGTGTTGATAATAATTCGCGGTCAACGCCGGGTTTACTTTCAGGCATTAAAAAAATTACAGGCAAGGATGTAAAAAATTATAAGGTGGATCTGTGTAATTATGACGACACATTTGCTGTGTTCCAGGAAAATACTGATATCGGAGGAATTATTCATTTTGCCGCTTATAAATCAGTTGGAGAGTCTGTTAAGGAACCGCTGATGTATTTTGAAAATAATCTATTCTCGCTTATAAATATTTTAAAGTGTGTAAAAGAATTTAATATACCGGGCTTTATATTTTCCTCTTCCTGTACCGTATATGGTGGGCCTGATGAAATTCCTGTTACGGAAAACTCGCCCCTTAAGTCAGCCGAGTCACCATATGGCGCAACAAAGCAAATGGGTGAAGACATTGTGAAGGAGGTCAGTAATGCACAAACCCAAAGTATCCTTCTTAGGTATTTTAATCCTGTTGGAGCACATCCTTCAACGTTAATCGGAGAACTTCCCCTGGGGAAACCTGAAAACCTGGTTCCTGCTATCACGCAAACAGCAATTGGAAAGTTAAATCAAATGACAGTGTATGGCGACGACTATCCTACACGTGATGGCTCCTGTGTGCGTGATTATATCCACGTGTGTGATATAGCGCATGCCCACACTTTAGCGCTGCAATATCTAATTGACGAGAAAAATGTTGCCCCTTGCGAAGTGTTCAATCTCGGGTCAGGTAATGGCGTAACTGTACTCGAAGCCATAAAATCTTTTGAAAAAATAAGTGGCGTAAAATTGAATTATAAAATAGGCCCGAGAAGGCCCGGAGACGTTGTTGCGGTGTATGCAAATAATGAGCTGGCTAAAAAAGTGTTAGGATGGAAACCTGGCTATTCCCTGGATGAAATGATGGAGACTGCATGGAAATGGGAATTAAAACTTAAAGAAGATGATTCTCTTCACAACAATCCTAATTTTCAATTGAACTGATTAGAAATAGACGCAAGCGAGTTTGAATAGAAAAGCCATTATTATTTTTATCGTCTACCTGTTATAAGTAATTTGCACATTCTGCATTTCTGATAAAAAATTAATAAAGATGATTAAAGATATTGTTGCTAAAAATGAAAAAGAAACAAGAGCAGGTTTTGGTGAAGCAATATATGAGTTGGGTAAAACAAACGAAAATGTGGTTGTGCTAACGGCCGATCTTGCCGGTTCATTAAAGCTGCATCCTTTTATAAAAGATTTTCCTGAAAGATATTTACAGTGTGGTATTGCTGAAGCAAATATGATAGGTATAGCGGCGGGTTTAACTATTGGTGGAAAAATTCCCTACACAACAACATTTGCCAACTTCTCCACCGGAAGAGTGTATGATCAAATAAGGCAGTCAGTTGCCTACTCCAATAAGAATGTAAAAATATGCGCCTCGCATGCAGGACTTACTTTAGGAGAAGATGGCGCTACTCACCAGATTTTAGAAGACATTGGATTGATGAGAATGTTGCCCGGTATGACGGTGATTGTACCTTGTGATTTCAACCAGACAAAAGCTGCAACCCTTGCTATTGCTGATTATGAAGGCCCCGTTTATCTAAGATTTGGCAGGCCGAAGTGGCCGAATTTTACAGAAGAAAATCAAAAATTTGAAATAGGAAAAGCACAGATACTTTCTGAAGGAAATGATATTACCATTTTCGCCTGTGGCCATCTTGTATGGAAAGCTATTGAAGCAGGAAAAATATTGGAGGAAAAAGGTATAAGTGTCGAGCTAATAAATCTGCATACGATCAAACCCCTTGATGAAGAGGCCATCATAAAATCAATTCAAAAAACAAAATGCGCCGTCACCGCAGAAGAGCATAATATTCTCGGTGGAATGGGTGATGCAGTTGCGCATGTTGCGGCAAGAAATTTCCCTGTGCCTATTGAATACATCGGCACAAAAGATACTTTCGGAGAAAGTGGAAAACCTGAAGACCTTCTTAAAAAATACGGTCTTGACACTCCCGATATAGTGAAGGCT